>JBDSLX010000015.1:0-8308 GCA_039916145.1 Verrucomicrobiota bacterium
TCGAATAAAATAATTTTCATTCGCGCAACGTCGCCCAGGGTCGTCGCGAGACGGCTCACTTCCAATTGGCGATCCAAAACTTCCCGACGTGCCTGGTTCAGCAAAAGATTCTCAGGATCGTAACGGGTGAACACGTCATAGAAAAGTCCGCTGGATGATTGCAATTGCCGCGTGGTTTTCCCGCTGCCGGGATAACCTTGGAAAACCAGACCGGCGATGCGCGCGATTTCGCGGAATTGCCGCCGCGCCAGTTCCGCTGAGTTCAGGCAGGCCAGCAAATCCTCCACGAGATTTTCCTGGGTGAAAATATTTTTCCAATCCTGTTCGTTCAGAGAAATCACCGCCGCGGAAAGCAAAGCGAATCCGTAATCATTTACGGTCACCGCAATTGAAGCGGGAATAATTTTGGCAACGCGATATGCTGTCAACGCGGCCAGGCCCTCGTGAACGAGCCGCCCGGCAAATGGAAAAATAAAATGATGAACGCCGTCGCGCATTTGCAGACGCTCGATCAGCAATTCGTCGGGATCAGGGATGCGCGACCAACGGTTTTGAATTTCCAAAATGGATTGGACAGCTTGCATTTCTTCGCCTTGATAAAATCCGCGCCGCGCTTCGGACAATTTTCGCCGAACGACTTTGGCGAGTTGGGAGGAGAGCGGCATTCGTCCACCCATCCATTGTGGAACGAGTCCGGAAAATTTTTTGGCGCGGCGCACATAAGCCGTCATATCGCGCACGCGAACAAGCTCCAGCGCGTGTCCGGCAAAAGAAAATTTATTACCCGGTTTGAGTCGTCCGATAAATGATTCTTCAATCGTGCCGAGCATTGCGCCTCGAACCACACGGACAGCAACGGCGCTGTCGCTCGTGATCGTGCCAACCGACATGCGGTGAAGTCGCGCGATGAATGGATCGGATACGGTGAATTCGCCCTCCAGTTTTTTCACGCGCGAAAACTGCGGATAAACTTTTAAGGCTTGCCCGCCGCGCGTCACAAAATCCATGCCCCATTGCCATTCCTGGTTGGTCAGATTTCGATAGGCGTAGGTGGTGCGAATTTCTTTGAGCAGTTCGGTTTCGCGAAAACCGCTGCCGAGCGCAACGGTAACGAGGTGTTGCACCAGGACATCGAGCGGGCGCTCGAGCGGCACGCGGGATTCCAACTCCCCTGCTCCAATGGCTTCGCGCACGGCGGAGAATTCGACGAGCTCAAGTGCGTGAGCGGGCACGCAAATAATTCGACTGATTGCGCCAGGTTGATGTCCGCTTCGGCCCGCGCGTTGCAACATTCGCGCGACACCTTTGGGCGCGCCGATTTGGATGACCTGTTCGACCGGCGAGAAATCGACACCGAGATCAAGGCTCGCCGTGCAAACAACGCCACGAATCGTTCCGGCGCGCAAACGTTGTTCTGCATCTTCGCGAACCGCGCGATCAATTGATCCGTGATGGAGCGCAATCTCATTTGCCCATTCCGGTTTTGCATTAAGCAAAGCGCGAAACCAAATCTCGGTTTGCGAACGGGTGTTGGTGAAAAGCAACGTCGTGCGCGCCCGCTCCAAATATTTCAAAACTTCGGGCAAGAGATTTAAACCGAGATGACCGGCCCACGGAAATTTTTCCAGATCGGCAGGAATGAGCGTTTCGATTTCGATGCGTTTTTTTAAATCGCCAGAAATTAATTTTGCTTTTCCCGCAGAATTTCCCATCAGCACATCTCGCGCTTGCTCAAGATTGCCGAGTGTCGCCGAAAGTCCCCAAGTCCGAAGATCAGGAAACCAATTTCGCAATCGCGCCAGGCAAAGCTCCGTTTGCACACCGCGTTTTGTGCCGAGCAAATCGTGCCATTCATCGACGACGATGCTTTGCAGCGATTTCATTTTTTCACGCGTGCCCGGATACGACAGCAGCAGCGACAAACTTTCCGGCGTTGTCACGAGGACACTCGGAAATCGCTCGCGTTGCTTCGCGCGAACCGACGCCGAAGTGTCACCTGTTCGCATTTGAACATCCCACGGCAAAGCCAAGTCTCGGATGGGTGCGAGAATGGATGCCGCCGTGTCGTTAGCCAACGCGCGCAGAGGAGTAATCCAAAGCAATTGCAACGGAACGGTCTTTGGCTGCGAGATTTTTTTAGGAAATTTTGCCAGCCATTCAATCAACGGCGGAATCGAAACTGCGTAAGTTTTTCCCATGCCGGTCGGCGCGTGAATTAATCCACTTTTACCCGCAAGACAGGCAGCCCAGGTTTCCAACTGAAAATCAAACGCCGTCCAACAGCGTTGCTCAAACCATTTCAAGAAAACCTTTTGGTCTTTCTCGAAAGTAGAAAGTGCGGCGGAAAATTCTTCTTTTTTAGCCTTCGACATTTTCTTGGTGAATGTGTTTCGGCTCCGGCAAATTGGTTGATCGTGTTCGGAAATTAGCCAGCGCGCGCAAGTTGTCCAACGTGTCAGCCTCTTCCGGTTTCTTATCGCGACGCCAACGGTTCATGCGGGGAAAACGAACGGCCACGCCAGCTTTGTGCCGGCTTGATTTTTGGATTCCTTCAAAGGCCAGTTCAAAAACAAGTTCCGGTTTGACGATGCGCACCGGGCCGAATTTTTCTTTCGAGTTGTGACGAACGAATGCATCGACCTGATGAATCTCCTCGTCGGTCAGACCCGAATACGCCTTTGCCACTGGAACGAGTTCGCCATTTTCCCAGAGGCCAAAAGTGAAATCGGTGTAGAGACTGGCGCGGCGACCGTGACCGCGTTGCGCGTAAATCAAAACGGCGTCGATGACGAATGGATCGATTTTCCATTTCCACCAATCGCCGCGCTGACGGCCTACACCGTAAGGCGACGAAAGCCGCTTCAGCATTAAGCCTTCGACCCCGCGCTCGCGTGCTTCGCTTTGCTGTTTTGCTAGATCGTTCCAGGATTCAGCATGCAATACCGGTGAAACCCGAATTGGAAAAGTTATTGCTTGAGAGTTATTCGCCGGAGTTGTTTCGAAACCGAACAACAGCGGAGTCTCAAATTTATCGAGGATTTTTTCGCGAACACATTTCGCGCCTGCGCTGTGAACGTTGGCGACTAACGTTTCTAAAAGTGACCGGCGCTCTCGCAACGGCTGGACACGAGTATCTCTTCCATCGATCTCGAGTACGTCGTAGGCAACAAATGCGATCGGAAATTCAGCGCGTGTTTTCGCCGCAACTTGTTTGCGTCCAAGCCGCCTCTGCAATTTGGCAAACGGCAAAGGATTCTCACCTTGCCACGCAAGAATTTCTCCATCGAGTACGGTGCCATCGGGCAAATAATTTCCGGCCTCCACGATTTCTGGAAAAGCGTCTGTGACCATTTCGTCGCCGCGCGACCAAACCAGAGTTTCGCCACCGCGACGAATAAGTTGCGCGCGAATTCCATCCCATTTCCATTCGGCCAGCCATTCGCCGATGTCTCCGAGCGTGGCCATGTTTTCACCTTTGCGAATTTTTATTTCCAATGGGGACGCAAGATAAAACGGATACGGTTTTGCGACTTCGAAGGAGTGAATTTCGCCGCTTATCAATCGCAAAAAATCTTCAGCGGTGGGTTTCCACGAGCCTAGCACTCGATGCGCCATGACCGCCGGTTCAATATTGGCAACCGATGCCAGCGCGCGAATGACGAGCGTTCGAGCGACGCCGATCCGAAAATTTCCGGTGATCAATTTGTTCCAGACAAATCGCTCGTGCGAATTTAATTCGCGCCAGGTTTGCACGAGCAAATCACGGCGGGCGCGTTCAGGAAGTTGGCGCAACGGTAAAAGTCTTTGCCGAACAATTTCGGAAAGCGAAAGCGAAGTCCCATTTCCAGAATCACGAAATAAAAGTGCGATGGTTTCAGCCATGTCGCCAACCGAATCGTGACATTCTTCAATCAGCCACATGGGCAGGTTCGTTTCGGCAGAGGTCCATTCCCACAAACTTCGCGTTGGAACGGCGCGAGGCAAAGTTCGTCCGCAAAGAAATTGTAATGCCCACGCGGCGTCGGCGGCCGGTGTGTCCCGAAAATATTGTTCCAGGACCGCGACCTTCTCGTTCGTTCGTGTCGTTTGGTCGAGTTCGCAAAATAATTTGGTAAACGGTTTCATTCCAGCGGGTTAATACTCGCGGGCTTAATTAAATCTTCATTCTCTCCTTCGTCTTCGTTCTCGCCCTTGAAATGCGTCGGGATTGCTTCGGCGTTTTTTCCGTTTTCACGGAGCCACTTAACCAGCGGCGTGGTGTAGCCGTGAGTCGCCCAAATCGTTTCAGCGCCAGTGGCTTTGATTGTTTCCAGCAATCCATCCCAATCGGCGTGGTCGGACAAAACGAATCCGCGATCAAGCGAACGGCGGCGGCGGGTGCCGCGAATTTGCATCCAGCCGGACGCAAAAGCCGTTGAGATGTCGCCGAATTTTCTGAGCCAGGGCGAGTTGTCGGCGGATGGCGGCGCCAGCACAAAACTGTTTCCGCGCGCTGCTTTTATTTTTCCAGAATCAGCGCGCTCGGTGGGCGGAAGTTTTATTCCCACTTGTTCGTAAGCCGGCAAAAACCGCGCCGCCGCTCCATGCAAAAAAATCGGGCCGATGCTGGAATCCAAACCGGAAAGCAGGCGTTGAGCTTTGCCGAGCGAGTAGCAAAACAAAACACTGGTGCGTTCATGGATCTGATTTTTGCGCCACCAGTCATTGATCTCGGCAAAAATTTCGGTTTGGGGTCGCCAATAATAAATCGGCAACGCGAAGGTTGATTCGGTCACGAAAGTGTGGCAACGAATCGGCTCCAATGGCTCGCAGGTTCCGTCGTCTTCCAACTTGTAATCGCCGCTGACCGCACAAATTTCTCCGTCGTGTTCGATGCGCACCTGAGCCGAGCCGAGGATGTGGCCTGCCGGATGGAGGGAAATTTTTACGCCATTGCGAAAAATGGTTTCGCCATAAGGCACGGACTCAATCCTCGCGTCGCAGCCGAGACGCTGCTGTAAAATGGGGACGCCCGTTTTTTCCGTCAGATAATTTTTGGAACCCCAACGCGCGTGATCAGAATGGCCGTGAGTGATGACTGCAAAATCTACAGGCCGCCACGGATCGATGTAAAAATTGCCGGCTTCGCAAAAAAGCCCGCGTTCAGTGTTGGTCAGCAGCATCGTTCACCCCGCAGTAGCGGCAAAAGAATTTAGCACAGAATCGCGACCAGTCGTCTAAAGCGAAATTTTTCTCAAGCGATAAAATGCCGGTGGCCCCGAGCAAGGTTCCGTGACGTGACAACAGCCATTGCTGATATTTTGCGAAGAAGAAACTCCAGTCCATGTTGGCGTCGAAAGATTCGCCGTTTTTTCCAGCGTCAAATCGGAAAATTGGGCGGGCCAGGAGAGCGTCACGGTTCCATTTCCCGTGGGGACAATTTCCAGCCGGGGTCTTTTGTCGATGATAATAAGCGTGGCATTGCTTCGACTGATTATCGCGTTCGTATTCCAGAGAAAAAGCTGAACAGTTTCATCGCTTTCGCGGAGATTGTCGCTGTGAATTGGGATGTTGATGCGCGGGATAGGCGTGCCGGGGCCGGAAAAATACAATGTGCCGCTCAGAGAAGTATAATCCTCGTCGGCGGTCGCCGTTCCGTTGCTAACGCTGTAATTAACCCAACCTTGCCACGAGCGGTCTCCCGGACGGAACCCAACTGTGATCACTGCGTTGGTGGCATCTTCATCGACGAAACAAGTTTCACTGGTGAACCAAAACTCGTTCGGAGCAGGGATGTCCTGAGCAACAGGTGGCTCGCCGTTGGCCGGAAAAAAGGCACAAAGAGAAACCAATAAAATATGCAAACAGCTTTTCTCGCGAAAAACTCTTAAACGTGCAGAAAACAAACTGCACCCGAAGTGCAACGCTCGTGCATGCATAATCTCGAACTGTTGAACCAGCGCACCTCCTTGGCGATTTTAAAATATCGCGCTCCCGTCATGCTGCTATTTATATATCCGAACATGCCGGGCGATTAAAATGGGTAGGCGTCCTCGTCCTTGCGTCCGGTTTACCCTCATCAGAAAGCAGCGCCTCCGAAAATTCTGTCGAAGTTTGCAAAAAGAATTTTGCGGCACTAAATTGGCGGCATGGCTGAATCAAAGAAAAGGCCCACGCCACGTTCCCAATCAGAAACTTCTCGTGAAACACCAGAGCCTTCTGCACCGCTTGGAGATTTGCTTTCACGCGAACAACTCGACTCCCTCTCGACGCTGCAACTCGTCGATCTCATCGCGCAAAAACTTCCGCCGCGCCACGCCTCAATTCTCGATTTGATTTATTTGCGCGACCGCATTTCCGAAATCGAGGAAATGAATGAACAAGCACGCCAGGCGATTGAAAAACTCGACGCGATTGTCGAAAAACTTCGCTCGCCGGCGTTTCGCGTCGGAACTTTTCTGATGCCGATTGAGCCGGACAAAGCGCACGTTTGCATCGGTGGCTCGGATTACGTTTGCCGACTCGACCCCCAAATCCCGTTGCCCAGTTTGCAAATCGGCCAGCGCGTTTTGTGTAACG
The DNA here is from genome assembly GCA_039916145.1 of Verrucomicrobiota bacterium. Taxonomy (GTDB): domain Bacteria; phylum Verrucomicrobiota; class Verrucomicrobiia; order Limisphaerales; family CANJXF01; genus CANJXF01. The sequence continues at coordinate 6,559 of JBDSLX010000015.1, forward strand.
AAGCGTTCGCGGTCGTGCAAGGACTCGGCTTTGATCGCAATGGTCCCATCGTCCGAATTGATGAATTACTTTCCGACGGTCGTTTACGCATTGGGCAGGAATCCGGTTTCTCACCACTCGTTCTTCTCCGTTCGTCGTTGTTGTTGAAGGAAAAACTCAAACCCGGAATGGACATCCGCCTCGACGCCAATCAACGCGTCGCGCTCGAAGTCATCGGCGTCGGCAAAAGAATTGAACGCTCGCTCGAAACGGTGGATGAACTCCCGTGGTCATCCGTGGGTGGACAAGAAGAAGCCGTGCAATCCATTCGCGATACCATCGAACTCCCGTTTATCCATCGCGATTTATTCAAACGTTTTGAACACACGGTTCCAAAAGGATTTCTTCTCCACGGCCCGCCCGGTTGCGGAAAAACTCTTTTGGGCAAGGCAACCGCGTTCAACTTGCGTCAGCAAATCAAAGATCAAACCGGCGTCGATCATCCGGAATTTTTTCTCCACGTCAAAGGCCCGGAAATCTTAAACATGTGGGTCGGAGAATCCGAGCGGCAAGTGCGTGATCTTTTCACGCAATGCCGCGAACGAGCCAATGACGGTGCACTCGCATTTCTGTTCATCGACGAAGCCGAATCCATTCTCGGCACGCGCCGCGCCGGACGACACTCCAGCATTTTAAGCACGCTCGTTCCAATGTTTTGCACCGAGATGGACGGACTCGAACCGCTGCACAATGTCGTTGTGATCCTCGCATCGAACCGCGCTGACTTGATTGATCCCGCGATTTTGCGACCGGGCAGAATTGATCGGAAAATAAAAGTGAATCGACCGGACAAAGCTGGCGCTCAGAAAATTTACGAAATTTATTTGCGCGAATCGCTTCCGCTCGCCGAGCCAAGGTCTGTTTTGGCACAAGCGATCACGGAAGCGCATTACGCGCACACGCCGGAAAATCAGTTTCTCGAAATCGTTTATCGCAGTGGCAAAAAAGATTTCCTTTATCGCGGCGATCTCGCCAGCGGCGCAATCATCGCAGCAGTGGTTGAGCGCGCAAAAAGTTTGGCGATCAAACGTTCCATTGAAACGAAAGAGGAAACGCATTTAACACGCGAAGATTTACTCGCTGCTTTGAAAAAAGAATATGCCGAAAATGATTTGTTCCCGCCAACTGACATCACCGAAGACTGGTTGAAGCTGACGGATTTCGATCCAGAGAATGTCATCAAGCTCGGCCCGATTCGTCCGATTAAAGAAGATTCGCTTGGCAAAGGAATTATTTAGATTTCACTCTCGTCCAAATGAATATCCAGTTCGGGATTGAAACGGAGATTGGAATAGCCCGCGATAATGCCGAGGAATTGGATGTCGTAGCCGAATCCATCGCGTTGGTTCGGAGCGCAACCGAACCCGGCGTCAGCATGCGATGGGATTACGAAAGCGAAGATCCACACGCCGACATGCGCGGGTTTCACGTAGAGGAGTTGCGTCAGGACACCGACGAAGCAAATTATTTCGCGCAAGACACGCAACGCGAACTTAGCTTCGTCGAAATCAAAAGCGATCTGGTTCTCGCCAACGGCGCGCGTTTTTACAACGACCACGCGCATCCCGAATATTGCACGCCGGAATGCAGCACGCTTGACGAACTCATCGCGCAAGATCGCGCCGGCGAAAGAATCCTGATGCGTTGCGCGCGAAAACTTTCCGAGGAACGCGGCGAAACCGTCCGTCTCTACAAAAACAACACGGACTTT
>JBDSLX010000016.1:0-6201 GCA_039916145.1 Verrucomicrobiota bacterium
GTTGTTCGCGTTTCGCCTCCGAATAATAAGACGGTTGGTTTTCCAAACCTGCAAAAGCTCTCGGACAAAAAACTTATTAGTCTGCTCGCATCTCCAAGCGCAGTCCGACGGTTGCATGTGCAGCGCGAGATTCTGCGGCGACAACCCCGGTCCAATTTCGTCAACCAACTTGGCGATTTAGCTTTGTCTTCGCACGAGCTTCCGGTTCGCGCCGCTGCGGTTTTCACCCTTGGCCAGATTGAAAGCCCCGACGCAGCAATATTGTTGGTGAAGCTACTGGACGAAGCAGACTTGCGCGCTTTTGTACTGCGAGTTTTGGTCGAGTCGAAAATTCGTGCTGAAAAACTGCCAGCCAAAATTTTCCTCACGGCTTTGGAAGACAAAAATCCGACGGTGCGCCTTCAAGCAATTATTGCACTGAACCGATTGCGCCAAATCGAATCTGCCGATAATATTTTTCCCCTCACAAGCACTGATCCCGCGAAATTGCATGCTGCATTTCGCAACTTGGTATCCACATACATTTTTCCCTTTATTACAGACGCTGATCCCGCGATCGCGCACACAGCTTTTCGCGCCTTGGTATCGTACGGCGCAGCAGATGTTAATTTCAAAGCCTTGGATTTTTCCACCGATTATTCCACTCCAAGTGTAGCGCACCCGGCGCTCCGCGTGCTCGGCAACTTGCACGAAACCGCTGTCGTGGACGGTTTAATCAAGCGACTGGAAAATAGTGGCACTCTGAGGCCAGCCATTTTGGAAACATTGTGCCGTCTTTACCATCGAGAAGCGGATTGGGACGGTGCATGGTGGACGACGCGACCTGACATCAGCGGGCCATATTATAAATCCACCAAATGGGACGGGACGGAGAAAATTGTCGCTGTTCTGCGTGACGAACTGGCAAAGAGCGATGCGGAAAAAACTCAATTTCTTTTGGCGCTATTTAAAAAATATAAAATCGAATCGCCCGCCAAAGATTCCTCACCTTTGCAACAGCCAAAAATCACTTTCGTCCCAAATGAGACGCAACCAATCACCGCCGCTGCTCCGTTATCGGAAAATTCAATTGCAAAACTTCCTTATGAAGAAGTGGTGAAGCGAGTCAGCGCTGCTTCCGGCGATGCAAAAGCTGGAGCAAAGTTTTTTGAAACGGCCGGATGTGTAAAGTGTCACACGACAACAAAAGGTGAATCACCGAAGGGACCGTTTCTCGGCGACATCGTGGCACGGTACAACGATGCAGAAATTTTAGAATCTATTCTTCGACCCAGCGCCAAAATCGCGCAGGGGTTTGAAACAACGGCGATTGAAAACAAGGACGGCGATTCTTTTGACGGCTTTGTCGTTCGCGAATCGGGTGATGAAGTGGAACTGCGCAACATTGTTGGCGCGACAATTATTCCAAAAAAGAATATCGCAGTGCGCGGCACCCGCGCGACTTCCATTATGCCTGACGGACTTGTCGATGCCCTGTCTCCAGAAGATTTGGCTTCGATGCTCCGTTATCTCCAGTCTCTCAAACCCAAATCTTGATCACGCGCAATGAGTGATCCGGTTTCGTATCAAATTCGAATCAGCCGACGCGCTCGACATGTTTCTTTAAGAATGTCGTTGCGGAGCGGATTGGAAGTCGTCGTTCCACGCGCTTACGATTTGCGAAAAGTCCCGGCGATTCTCGAATCCAAACGAAACTGGATTGAAACCGTTAAACAACGGTTCGAAAAACTTCCCAGACCGGAGCCGGTTGAAATGCGGCCCAAGGAAATTGTGCTCACTGCGCTATCGGAGATTTGGCATGTAGAATATGCGAAAACAAAACGCCGCTCGGTTGTTGTTCGCGAACTGAAAATAAATCAGCTCCTGCTTTCCGGAAACATTGATAGCGAACTGGCTTGTCGTCGCGCTCTCCGAAAATGGCTTTTGCGCAAAGCGAATGAAACACTCCTGCCGTGTCTGCAACGCGTGAGTGAAGAAACGAAGTTGCCATTTCTGAAAGGTATGGTGCGATTGCAGCGCTCACGCTGGGGAAGTTGCTCTCGCCGAAAAACCATCAGCTTAAACGCGAAGCTGCTATTCCTTTCACCAGAACTCGTGCGTTACCTGTTCGTTCACGAGTTGTGTCACACGATTCAAATGAATCATTCACTCCGCTTTTGGATGCTGGTTGAAACAGAAGAACCCAATTGCAAAAGTTTGGATAAACAGATGTCTCAGGCAATGCGCCTGGTGCCTGCTTGGGTTTAGAAAAGTTCGTCTTTCGTCGCGTCCAATTATGAACCTTGCTTGGAACGCCCCATCACAAAACATTTTATCCAAGACTCAACGGCCCGCCGTCACACAAGGAAGTTTTGCCAAACGTTGGAATACGATGTCCAACTGCGTGAGCCAGCGCGAGGTGAAGGCGATTGTGTGGAACTTTGTCGAGTTTGAGCGAACGTCCCATTTTGAAACCAAATCCACCACCGATCAGCACGAACGGGATATTGTTAAGCGTGTGTGAATTTCCTTTGCCCAATTCGTTTGTCCAAACGATGAGCGTATTGTCGAGAAGACTGCCGCTGCTGCCGGGTTCGGGGGTGTTGGCGAGTTTCTGCACGAGATAATTTAATTCGTCGGCAAACCATTTGTTGATCTTGATGAGTTTTTCCTGCGCGGATTCGTCTTTGTCCGGCTCGTGCGACAAACCGTGATGGCCATCTTTGATATCGAGCCAGTTCATGCGCGCCTGACCAACGGATTTTGTATATTGCAACGTTGCGACGCGCGCCATGTCGTTAACAAAACTGTTCACCAGCAGATCAACTTGCATCCGGCTCAAGCGCGGCACGTTGTCGTTTTGATCGGCGATACCCTCTTCAAAAGTCGGCGGAGTGACACGCAATTTTTGGCGCGCAGAATCTTTGATGTCCTTTTCCATCTGGCGAACGAGCGCTTCGTGATCGGCAAGCAACCGACTGTCCTCTGCGCTCATCAACTTGCGAACTTTTTTTAAATCATCGCGCACCGTGTCGAGAACTCCCTGCAAACTCTCCTTCTCCTTCAGTTGTCCGTAAAGTTTCTGATACATCTGATATGGATCGGAAATCGGCGCGACCGGCTTATTCGGCCCGGCGTAAGACATGCGCGTCCATGGATCGGCGCGGTCTGTCACGCCCACGCCAAATTCGAGCGAGCCGAAGCGCGTGCGCGTCTCTTCGCGACTTTGAAAATAATTTTTCAATTCCTGGTCGATGGAAATTCCGCTCGCCCATCCGGCAGGCGTGTGCGAACCGCCTTGAATATTTCCGGGAAATAATTCGATGCCCGTGAGCAAACAACTCATGCCGCGCATGTGATTGTCGCCGTCGCCTTCCACACGATTGTAAACGCCGTTGATTAGCAGCATTCGATTTTTAAACGCTTCGAGCGGTGTCAAAATTTCTTTGAGCTTAAAATCTTCGCCCGTTTCATCCGGCCAGAACGCCGACGGAATTGTTCCGTTCGGACTGAACATGATAATCAAACGCTGACGCGGACGAACCGGACTGCCTAATCCCAGACTCGGCAAGCCAACGAGAAATGGCAGCGACGCAGCAGAAATTCCAAGTTGTTTGATGAACTGTCGGCGATGGAGTGCGTTCATGATTTCTTTTTTGGATCGGTTTGTTTTTCGATTCCTTGCAGAGCAGAAATGCTGGCGATATCGACGAGCAATTTTTGCATATTAAACCCCGAGGCCACGAAAGATTGGCGAAGGCGCGAAATCACATCGGCACCATACGCAGCCATCGGTTGTTTTACAATCTGGTTGAACAACTGTTCGATGAATGCATTTTGAGCGTGCTCGCTGCTGACGGCAAACTCGGCTACATCGCGCGCCCCAGAAAAACGAACCGTCTTACCATCGTCCGTAACGTAATCGCTGGCCGCGTCAATCGGACGCGCGTTTTCCTCCTTACGGAAGCGACCCACCGCGTCGAAATTTTCAAGACTGAAGCCGAGTGGATTGATGACCGAGTGACAGGTTTGGCACGATTGTGAACGCGTCAGTTCAGAAACTTTTTCGCGCATGGTGAGGTTCGGCGCGAAGTCTGCATCCTTGAATACCTGCGCCATCGGCGGCGGTTTCAGTGCCCGGCCCACGATGTTGCGCGTGAGAAATACGCCGCGATGAATCGGCGACGTGGATTTTTGATACGAAAATGCGGCAAGCAAATAAGGATGCGTCACGACACCGGATCGTTGTTTGTCATCGACGTTCACTTTCACAAAATCATCGGCGGCGTTGGTGTTCATCCCGTAAAATTCCGCGAGGCGATTATTGAGAAACAAATAATCTGCGAGCAATAATTTGCGATAGTCAGATGCGCCATTCCAAACGGTGTCTTCGAGAAAAATATCCAGCGACGTGCGCAGGTCGGAAATAATTTCCGGCGTAAATCCGGGAAACGATTTGGCGTCTTTCGACAAATCTTCCGCGCGATTCATTTGCAACCATTGATGCAGAAAATATTGCATCTTCGCGCGCGCTCGCGGGTCGCTCAACATGCGTTTGGCTTGTTCATTCGCCTGCTCGCGCGTGTGCAATTCTCCGCGCACCGCGCACTTCCACAAATCCGCGTTCGGCAGCGAGTCCCATAAATTAAATGAAAGGCGCGCCGCAACTTCGTAGTCATTTGGTTTGGAATTGTCCAAACCGAGGTAAAGAAAGCGCGGCGATTTCAACGTCAGCAACACGACGCGTTTCATGGCTTCTTCCACATTTCGCTTTTTCGTAAATTGGGACGAAACAAACACGTTCTTTTGTTCAACGGTCAATGGGCGGCGAAAAGCTGTCGCAACGAACTCAGCGCAAAAGCTTTGAATCTTTGTAGCGCGATTTGTCTCCACCGATTTGCTGCGCGATAAACGATCCAGATTTTTGACCACGTAATTTGCCGTTTCGATGGCCGCTTCGGTCGTCGCTTCGTCCCATGCTTTGGAAATGCTCACTCCACGTTCGTACCCGACACTGCTGTCGTCTGGGGGAAATGGAGTCGTGACGACAAACGTTGGTGTAACGCGAATTGGCGAAAGATTTCGCGTGGGAATCGGCTGTTGAATTCCGTGCGGCGGTTTCCAAAGCAAGGCGATGGAGGCGATCTTCTGTTTGAAATTAAAATAATCCAGTCGTAACGGATACGCGCGCCCGCCAATCAATCGAATGTTTGTCTTATGTTCGTTCACCTCGGCGGAAGCCACCCAAGCGTCGATGACTGGCTCGTCTTCATCATTTAACCAAAGGCGAACGCCGTTCGGCGTCTTGAGAATAATTTCGTATTCGCCAGATTCCTCGGCAAGCAACGAGCCGCGCCATTGCATGGAAAAAACGTTGGAGACAATACCTTCGACTTCAGGGCGACCTGCGCCAAAATCAAAATTGATTTGGCGATCAATCCGTTCGAAAACTTTTTTCTCCCAGAGATTTTGCGAGTTGCAATAGATCGCGCGCAATCCGCGTTCGCTGTTTATTGGCCCATCGCTGTCAGAAAAATGTTTGAGCAAATCGGCGACGGTGTTGACGTATTGACGATTGGTCAGGCGGACAAGTTCGATGCGCGCCGGATGATTGCGCGCCCGCGCTTGGGGCGAATAAAACGCGTCGTAAATATAACGAGCAACTGCATCGGCATCCGGCCCGTCGCATTTATCCGGCGCGTCCTCCGGCATGTTCTTGTCAATATAACGAGTGAGCTTCTCCCTCGACCAATCGCCAAACAATGCGTCGTCGTATTTTCCCTTCACTCCTTGTCCATCTTTCCCGTGACATTTCACGCACAACTGTTTGTAAATCTCGCGGCCTTTTGGTTGCGGATCAGCGCCAAACAATCCGCGCTCGCTCGCGAGAAGAAGCAAGAACGGCAATCCGACAAAATAATAAATTCTGCGAACGAACATTCTGAAAATAATTCTGTGCATTGGAGTGGCTGCGGAATCGTTGACGAAGACTAACCGGAAATATTCAGGCTCTTCAAGCCGAGCGTTTTAAAAATTGTTCAAAGGAAATCGATTTAAACCTGCCCGCGTACTCAGAGAATTGCCTTTTCAGAATTATTGCCGTATTTCTTTTCGCCTTATGTCGGCAAAATCGCTTGTCACAATTCGCGACCTCTCAAAAATTTATAAACAAGGCGACATCAATGTGACCGCGCTGGATAATATTTCGCTCGATATCGAAGC
>JBDSLX010000017.1:0-17873 GCA_039916145.1 Verrucomicrobiota bacterium
CTGACGCATTGAATCCGCTGCGCTTTTTGTTTCGCCTTCGCCAAAGCGGGCAACAACAAACCCGCGAGGATGGCGATGATCGCAATCACAACCAGAAGTTCAATCAGGGTGAAAGCGCGCTTGAGAACAAATGAACAACGTTGAGTCATAAATTTAAAATTGTCCGGCTATACTATTCCTTAATATGGGATTTTTGGCAAGCGTGGGTTCCCCATGTGTGCGTTGTTCTTTCAAATAATCAAGCAAAGATTACAGCCGAGGTAGCAAAAAATCTGCTCGCGCTCAGGTCTCAATCCCGTAAACCTTGATTTTATTATAGAGAGTCTGGCGTCCAATACCGAGGCGCTTGGCGGTTTCCAGTTTGTTGCCGCCCGTTTCCTTGAGGATTTTTTCGATGGTATTGCGCTCCATCGCTTCCATGAGCGTGAGGTCTTCCACTTCGGCCTGACTCATCACGGTGGTAATGGATAAATCCTGAACATCAATCTGATTGTTTTCGCACATCAGGACTGTCCGCTGAATTTCATTCTGTAGTTGGCGAATATTGCCGGGCCAATCAAAAGTGCGCAGCATTTCAGTCGCAGTCACACTGAAGCCAGTGATGTTGCGATCGGCTTGCGAAGCGTAGCGTTTCAAAAAAGTATTGGCCAAGGGCAAAATATCTTCGCGCCGGTCACGCAGGGGCGGCAAATGGACTGAGATGGCGCTGATCCGATAAAACAGATCTTCGCGAAGTTTTCCTTCTTTAATTGCAGCTTCCGTCTGGCGATTTGTCGCAGCAATGATTCGACAATCGCTTTTGTAACTCACTTTTCCGCCGACGGGCCGGACTTCCTTTTCCTGCAAAACGCGCAACAATTTGCTTTGCGTGTCAATGGGCATTTCGGAAATTTCGTCGAGAAACAAGCTGCCCCCTTCGGCTTGACGGAACAATCCATCACGATCCGCGTTCGCACCGGTGTAAGCTCCTTTGACCGAACCGAATAATTCACTTTCGATCAGTTCACGCGGAAGCGCGGCGCAGTTGATTTTCACTAACGGCCCTTTGCTACGATTGCTCAATTTATGAATCAGGTCAGCGATGACTTCTTTGCCGGTGCCGCTCTCACCCGTGATTAAAATGGAAACATCGCTGGTCGCGACGCGTTCAACGGTGCGAACGACATTCTTCATGGATGGACTTTGGAAAATTGGGAAAATGGCGTCGCGCCGTTCCAGCAGCACCTGACGGTATTCAAGAGCTTTTCCAACCGTGAACAAAAGTGTCTTTGCGTCAAATGGCTTCGGCTGAAAAGAATAGGCGCCGCGTTTGGTCGCTTCAACGGCGGTGTCGAAGTCAGCTTTGCCGGTAAGCACGATGACTTGTGTGTTCGGCCATTGCTTCTTTATTTGAGGCAGTAAATCCATGCCATTGCCGTCAGGCAAAGCCAGATCGAGCAGCATCACATCGGGTTCCGTCTCGGTGAGAGAATCTTTCAACTCGGTTGCGTTGCACTTGGGGGCGGGATCGTAGCCGCCGGATTTTAACACGGTGCAGAGCAGGTCACGGATTTCCAGCGTGTCTTCAACTACCATTACTTTATATTTCATATTTTTTTTGCGCTCGCGCAAGAATAGACAAAGCTTCTAAATATTTGCAAAAATTCTTTGTAACGATCCACCAAGCGTTCCGGGTGAAACTGAACCGCCAATAAATACGGCAACAGACCGGGAGTTTTCAACTCCATTGCTTCCACAATCCCATCGGAACTTTTGGCCGTGATGCGAAGCGGTTTTGCCGCACGACCAACGGCCTGATGATGTGTGCTGTTGACGCCCAAAGTTCTTGCGCCGGTGATTTTGGCCAAAAGCGAGTCAGGCGTCAATGCAACTTCATGTACCTTTTCATTTTTTCGGTCGGTGCGGCGGTGATTCATCGCACCGGAAATCTCGGTAGGAATATCGACGATCATGGTTCCGCCAAGCGCGATATTCAAAATCTGATGGCCTCGGCAAATGGCCAGCAGCGGTTTGTGTTGACGAAAAACTTCATCAACCATCTGTAATTCTAAAACATCCCGCTCAGGCTCGACCGGACCAATCATCTTAGCCAGTTTCTCTGATAATATCGGCGAATAAATATTTGGCTGAACATCTTCGCCGCCGGTTAACATCACGCCATCGCTGCGGCGAATATATTCCGCGACCAAATCTTTGGACGCGGTGCAGGGAATAATCACCGGAACGCCGCCCGCTTCGATGATTGCTTCTGTGTAACGATTGGAAAGACTGATCGAAGCGTCAGAAAATTCGGCGCCGTGTCGTTGTGTGCTGGGTGAAACCAAAATCAATGGCGCTTTATTCATTTTCGTTCTGCTCGAACTTTGTTTCAGGAAACCGTTCTTTGATCGCCTTCTTTATTCGGACTTCTTCTTCGGGCCGCAACAATCTTCGGTTGATGCGGCGCTGCGCAGAATCAAGCAGTTCAAGCCAATCCTCCAACGGCGGATTTTTGACCGCTTCCCATTGGTCATAACGCTTTCCGCGCATGAAAAATTTCCATTGGTCGCCGATGTGTTGCGCATAGACCTGGACTTTTTCTCCGTCCTCGGTCGTGCGTCGCCAACTGATTTCTGCCTTGGCCATAATTATTTTTCCAGCAAATCAACGCTCGCCACGGCCATTGCCGCGATTCCTTCACCGCGCCCGATAAATCCCAGATTCTCGTTCGTCGTCGCTTTGATTCCGACGCGCGCTGGATTTATCCCCAATGCCTGGGCGATGTGGATTTTCATTTCCTTCGCGTGCGGCATCAACTTCGGTTCTTGCGCAATCAAAGTCGCGTCAATGTTTACAATTTTACCTTCGCGAAAACTGGTTTGTCGCGCCGCCTCTTGCAAAAATGTTTTACTCGCCGCTCCGCGCCAGCGCGGATCGGTGTTCGGGAAAAATTGCCCAATGTCACCTTCGCCAATCGCGCCGAGCACTGCGTCACAAATCGCGTGCATCAAAACGTCCGCGTCGGAATGGCCGTCCAAACCTTTGCTGTGGGGAATTTCCACTCCGCCAAGAATAAGTTTTCGTCCAGCAACCAGCGGGTGAACATCGTAACCAATTCCAACATGAATCATCGGCGCGAAATATATTCGCGCTCTTATGAGAACCAAGCATTTTCGTTTGGTGCCGCGCAATCTTTCTGAAACTCTTTTAACTAACGCAACGTCCGTTCAAACACATGAAAGCATTTCAACGAATCACCAGTTCATCCGTTTTCGCCGCCCTTCTTTTCTGCGGCTTCCTTGTTTCGAAATCTTCCGCCGAAGCAAAACAAAAACCCAACATCATTTTTATTTTGGCGGATGATCTCGGTTACGCCGATGTCGGTTGTTACGGGCAAAAATTAATCAAGACGCCGAATATCGACCAACTTGCCAAACAAGGGACACGTTTCACGCAATGCTACGCGGGCAGCACCGTTTGCGCTCCATCGCGTTGTGCGCTGATGACCGGTTATCACACCGGTCACGGACGAATTCGCGGCAACGGAAACAAGCCCGAAGGCAGCGTCCTTCAACCGGGCGATGTAACCGTCGCAAAAATTTTAAAACAATCCGGCTACACCACGGGACTGATCGGCAAATGGGGACTGGGCAACGAGAACACGCCCGGCGAACCGAAGCGCCAGGGTTTTGATTATTCCTTCGGCTATCTCGATCAAGTCCATGCTCACACTTATTGGACCGACCATTTATTTCGCAATGGAGAGCGCGTTGCGATTCCGCCCAAAACTTATTCGCACGAGTTGTTTGCGCAGGAAGCGTTGGATTTTGTGAAGCGCGAACACGAGAAACCATTTTTCCTTTATCTCGCGTTCACAATCCCGCATCAAAAATTCGATCCCCCGACTGACGCGCCATACTCAAACGCGAAGTGGCCACAGTTGGAAAAAAATATTGCCGCGATGGTGACGCGCATGGACAACGACATCGGCAAATTGATGTCGCTCTTGCAAGAATTAAATCTCGAAAACGACACCATCGTATTTTTCACCAGCGACAACGGCCCGCGCGAACAAGGGGCAAAACTTTTCAATAGTTCCGGGCCACTGCGCGGAATCAAACGCGATCTTTACGACGGCGGAATCCGCGAACCGATGATTGTTCGATGGCCGGGGAAAGTGAAACCAAACGCAACGAGCGAACAAATTTGGGCGTTTTGGGATTTTCTTCCGACCGCCGCAGAAATCGCGGGCGCAACTCCCTCTCCCAACATCGACGGCATTTCCATGCTTCCAGCGTTTTTAGGAAAGCCACAAAAGAACCACGATTTACTTTATTGGGAATTCTTCGAGCGCGGTTTCCAACAAGCCATCCGTATGGGTGATTGGAAAGCCGTTCAACTCACCCCCGGAAAAATCGAACTCTATGATTTGAAAACTGATCCGGGCGAACAGCAGAATGTCGCGGACAGAAATCCAGACATTATCGAAAAAATCCAAACTCTTTTCAAAAAAGCGCGGACCGAATCCAAAGAGTGGCCGGTCAGTTTCCAAAAACAGAAAAAATAGGGCGCGCTTATGTCGGCTCTGGTTGGAGTTGTGTTATTTTCCTTTGGTTTTCACCGAGGTTTGTTTCAGTAAACAGCCCGATGGAACCGCGTGTGCCTAAAATTTATTCTTCAATCATGAACAGCGTATTCTATATCATCGGTGCGGTAGTGGTGGTGGTGGTTCTCCTGAAATTCCTGGGAGTTTATTAACCGCCCGCCACACTGATTCTCAACGCGAACTTCCAGTTTGGAATGGGTTCGCTTAGAGCGAGGTTGGTTTGAGCGATTGGCCGGGCGACGCGCGGCCTTTCGATTTTCTTGAGGTTCTTCCCGCTTGGCGCTTGTGCCAGCAGTGGGACTGGCTCTAGGAATTATTTAAGCACGTTGCCTTGATTTCGCGGCCTGCGCGCCCTTCGCTTCGTCTTATTTTACCGATCTGCTACGAATCTTTTCCAAGTTCCGTCCTGAACGCTCTCATTTGTTTTTTCGCTCACCAACAAATTTCGAGTAATAGTCCGCTGGTTTGCATAACCCGGATTGGTTTTGGCTTGTGTCACATTTAAGCTCGCCTAAGGTTTCGCCAGAACGCAAAACGATTTCATTTTATGTTTTCACTACAAAAATTATTGGGCAAAGAAGATAAGTTTTTCGATTTGCTCGAAGCCAGCGCGGAGGAGGGCAGGGCCAGCGTGCAGGCGCTCATCAAATTAGTGAAGAGCGCTGCGGAAGCCCGATCTCTCGAAGATTTCGTCGTCGCCCGCCGCAAGGAAAAACGCATCGCGGCGCAGATTAGCGAAATGGTGGCCACGACTTTTGTCACCGCGCTGGAACGAGAAGACATTGAGGCATTGTCCTTCGCGCTTTACCGGATTCCAAAAACGGTGGAGAAAGTCGGTGAACGAATTTTGATCGCGCCACAATTTTTGCACGGCGTGGACCTTTCACGGCAATTGGCCATGATGGAAAAATCGACCGACACCCTTTTGCTCATGCTCAAAGAATTGCGCCGCGGCGTGAACGTTGAAAAAATCTTCGCGCACAACGAACAACTCCAGGCGATTGAAAGCGAAGCCGACGAACTGGTGCTGGAACTGTTGCGCGATTTATATTCCGGCCGACACGAACCCCTCGAAGCTGTTTTCCTCAAGGAGTTTTTTGATTTGCTTGAAAAAGTCACCGACCGTTGCCGCGATTCCGGGAACGTCATCAATCAAATTGTTCTGAAGAATTCCTGAGTCGCATGACGCTGATCTTAATTGTTGTCTTGGTCGCGCTCGCCTTCGAATACATCAACGGCTTTCACGACACGGCGAACTCCATTGCGACGGTGGTTTCGACGAAAGTTTTGACACCGCGCATGGCCATCGGTTTGGCCGCTTTGACCAATCTGGTGGGGGCAATGTGGGGGACGGCGGTGGCAAAAACAATTTCATCGGGGCTGGTGGACACAAAAATTTTTTCACTGACAAGCGAAGCGCTGATTTGCGCGTTGCTCGGAGCCATTGTTTGGAATCTTCTCACCTGGTGGGTCGGTTTGCCTTCCAGTTCCAGTCATGCGCTGATCGGCGGGTTGTGCGGGGCGGCGCTCGCCGCTGCCAAAAATAATTGGCATGTGATTGTCTGGTCGCAACCGGACGCCGCCCATTGGTTCAAAGGTAAGGGTCTGTTGTGGAAAGTCATCGTGCCGATGGTGATGTCGCCCTTCCTGGGCTTCGTTTTGGGTTTTACCATCATGGCCATTTTATACATCGCGCTGCAAAAGCTCCGGCCCCACACCATCAATCGTGTCTTCGGCAAGATGCAAATTTTCAGCGCGGGGGGAATGGGATTTATGCACGGCACCAACGACGCGCAAAAAACCATGGGCATCATTGCGCTCGCCTTGTTGACTGGCACCAAGTCCGGCGCGTTCGATCACCTGCCCGCGTGGCTTTCTTTTCTGCACACGCCCGAGCCGGTGAAAGGAAAAGAGTTGGACATCGCGCTCTGGATCAAAATGACCTGCGCCGTGGTGATGTGCGCCGGAACGGCGGCGGGCGGCTGGCGCATCATCCGAACGCTCGGCCACAAAATGGTGAAGCTGCAACCGATCAACGGATTCGCGGCGGAAACAAGTTCAGCGACGGTGATTTTTCTGGCGACCCATCTTGGAATTCCTGTTTCTACAACGCATAATATTTCCGCATCCATCATGGGCGTCGGCGCGGCGAAGCGATTTGGCGCGTTGAAATTGACCGTAATTGAAAAAATGATTTGGGCCTGGGTTTTAACCATTCCAGTTTGCGGCGCGCTATCCTATGGGTTGGTTCGGATGTTGGAAGCACTGAATTTAATGAAATAAAAAATGGTGGAAACACCTCTCAAAATACTTGCGGTCATTGGCAGCCTGCATCGCGACTCGGTTACTCGAATCGTCCTCGCTGAAATCTCTCATAAGCTGAAAGCCGCCGGTTGCGCCGTCGATGTTCTTGATTTCGAGCGCGAACCGCTGCCGCTCTACAATCCAGATACGGCTTACGATGCGCCTATGTTTCCCTCGCTGAAAAAACGGGTCGATGACGCGGATGTTTTACTTCTCGGCACGCCCGATTACCACGGCTCGATGAGCGGCGCGATGAAAAGCTTTCTCGATCATTTCTGGCGCGAGTTTTCCGGAAAACTTTTTGCCACCGTTGTCGCTTCCCACGAAAAAGGACTGACCGTGACCGACCAACTGCGTACGGTCGCTCGCCAATGTTACGCCTGGACTTTGCCTTATGGCGTTTCGTTTTCAGAAAATGCCGATTTGAAAGACGGAAAAATCGCCAGCGAAAATTTGGAAAGGCGAATCGAGATGATGGTTCGCGACGTGATCGTTTACGGAAATATTCTTGCGCAACAACGTCGGGCTGATCTGGCAGGAACAGACGCGGGATTTCTGGCTCGCCACAGAAAATGACCGCATTTCACGCCTAAAGAACTAGACGGTTTGTACCGGGAGTCTCGTAAATCACAAAAAGAGAGAGGAATATTATGAAGCTGAAATCTTTAATGAAAAGCCGCTGCGTGTGGGCCTTAACCCTGGCGTTTATGATTATCTCGGCAGCCTCGGCCGACACGCCCGCGTTTACGAGCGGCGGCGCTGCGCCACCGCCGCCGCCTAGTTTCACCGGCACGCGAGGATGGAGCTTTTTCAACGGCCCTAATAACCCCATCGCTATCACCCAGTTGGGTGTTTTTGACATCGGTGGAGATGGCTTGGTGAACTCGCATCAAATTGGCGTTTGGACGACCGACGGCGTACTATTGGCTACAGCGACGCTTCCTGCGGGAACATCTGGTTCATTGGTGGACAACTATAGATACGTCTCCATTTCCCCCGTGACTCTCCCAGGAGGCTTTATGGCAAACGGTGGTTATATTATCGCCGCTCAATATTCTGCTGGTGATGTCGATGACCCCTTGACACCGACTGCCAGTGGGAACGGCCTTGCACCCGGGCTTGCCCTATGGTCTGGTGGGTTTCCTTCACACGGCTGGTATGGCTTTGGAGAAGGTTTGCCTTTCCCGGGTCAGCGGACACAGCCTCCCATGGAGGGGTCAGGCGGCGCTCCATTTTGGGAGCCGAATTTTCAATTCATCGCTGTGCCAGAGCCTTCTGCCTCGCTCCTGCTCGCCCCCGGTTTGCTTTATCTTTTCCTGCGACGACGCAAGTATCCCTGAGGGAATGCAGTCGAAAGCCGGTGTCTTCCCCCACGATTTATATCAAGGAGTCGGCGAGCCGGCTTCTCGCCTCGCGACGTGATGCACCGGACATTTGCTCGGGCAAGAGTTCGCGAAGATCGCAAACATAAAGGAGAAGCGAAAAGCCTCTCCTTTTCTAATTCATAAATCCATCAAGCGAGTTAAATCCGCGCTCCGTTTCCCACTATTTTTTCAGGCGAAAAAATTGCGCGGCGTTGGACGTCAAAAGCACAGCTTGATTTTCATTTCCCTCAACAGCGGACGCCACATTGCTCCAGTTTGGTGAAGAGAGATTTTCGCTCGTTTGCAGAGTGTAGCCGGTTTTTGAGGCAGGCCAAAAAAGGATGACGCCCGTTTCTGTTTTACGAACACCCAGGGAAATCGTCGCTGGAAAATCGAGTTGCGCCGCGCCCAAGGCCTGATTGTCAAAACTGATTCGATCCAGAACGCCGGTGAAAGGATTTGCGCCCACGGTCGAGGAGCCAATCGTCACGGTGGAGCTAGTGCGGAAGCCGACGCCGTTTGTGTAACTGACGGTCGCCGCGAGCGTAGCATCAATAAAAAATTTCATGTCAACGCCAGCGGTGTGGACGACCGCAACATGATGCCATTGCCCATCATTGGGCAGAGCCGCCGTCGAAGGAATATCGCTCACGTTAAACGTCGTGGTGTGCAGGGTGCGATTTGTCGCAATGGAAAATGAAAAACCGGGCGTGCGTTCGTATTGGAAAAGAATCATCCGCGCGGGCGGCACGAAATTCAGCGGCAGTTTTACCCACGCCTGAAGCGTGTAATTTCCATTAACTCCATTGGTTCCTATTTTCTGATTCGGGTCAGGCGCGGTGGCTCGCCTGGTTCCGTCGAAAGAGAGGGAGCGATCTCCCGCTTGACCGGTCGGTGTGTCGTTGCTGCGCGCGGGAGAATTTGCCCCCAGCGTTCCGATCAAGCCATTGATGGAATCGATAATGTTGGAACCGCTGCTTTCATTGAGTGGAAAATAAAAATTGCCCGCTGCAAAATTGGTCCAGGTCACTTCGGCCACGATGGGGAAATGGTCTGACGCCAGAGAAAAGGGAACTGACGCGCTCACGGATTGAAGCGGTGCGCCTTTGCCAGTCCAAATGAAATCAATGCGGCGATTGGGAATGGGAACGGGGATCGTGTAGCCATTTCCCAAACCGACTTCCGTCCAAATGTCCTTCCACTTCTGTCCCATCGAATTGTAGGTGTTACTGTTGGGAGCGGCGTTGAAGTCGCCGCAAAAAATGACCGGCAGAGTTTCATTCGTCAGCCAGTTATTGAAATTCGTCACGCACATCAAACGTTCCACTTCATCAGCGGGAGCCAGATGCGTTGTCCAAAAAGTAAGGTCCTTGCCATTCACATCGACCACGACTTTGAGCCAGCCGCGCTGTTCATTAGAACCGATTTTGGGCAAAAGGCGATGATCGCGAAACTTGATGGGAAATTTCGTGAGTATGGCATTTCCATATTGGCCGCCTTGGAAAAATAAATTGTTGCTGAAGACAAAACTCATCCCGGTTTGCTGGGCGAGTTCGGCAATCAAGTCGCGACCACTGACGCGAGTCGTGCCGCGATCCACTTCCTGCAAACCGACGATGTCTGCGTTTTCCTGGAGAATCAAATCGGCGATGCGTTGGGTGTCGATTTGTCCGTCGAGACCTTCGGCGTGGTGGATGTTGTAGGACATGACGCGGAAAGTGGTCAGTGTTTGCGCGGCGCCAGTTCTCGCGCAAAAGAAAATTGCGACAGCGAGAAGCGCTGCCGCAATGGCGGGAATTATTTTGATGCTTGAAGGCACTATTGTTTCAAACGGTAGAATTTGGCATTCCCCGTGGCTTGCACAGTAGCCTGGTTTTCATTTCCAACGACGGAAAACGAAACGGTTTGCGGGTTTGAAAACGGCAACGTTAGTGAGCTTTCCAAAATATAGCCCGTCACGGTTGACGGCCAGAAGACGATGAGGTCGTTTCCACTGCGGCGGATTCCAAGCGTCGGCGCGGGCGCAACGATGCTATAAGCGGTGATTCCATTGTTGGGGATCAACGCAAAGAGGCGGTTGGTATTGCCAAACAAAACGTTGCCGTAATTCAAGGTGTGCGTTGCGCTCGTGCTGAAAGTTGCTGTATCCAGCAAGATGGGATCGCTGTTTAAATTGGCGAAATCCCACAACTGAACCGAGTAAGGCGTGGCCGTGTAGTTAATGCCGGCGACGCGGCTGCGATTGGTGTTGAAACTCAAGTTGGCAAATGAATCACCCGGTTGATTGATGTACGTTCGAAGCGTCGGTGCGAACTGAGCGGCGCTGTCCAAAGTCCATTGGTAGAGTGGTTCGCCAAATTGCTTGCCCCAGAATGTATCGCCCTCGCCCCAAGCCATCCCGGTGAAGCCATAATCAAAGCCGTCTTCGAGCATCAGCGTGGGCGTGAAATCAACCCCGTTGGCAGTCCTGAATAGAGTAAGAATAGAAGTGCGACTATCCATGAGAATTTGAGTGTTCACGCCCGAGCCGCGGACAATCATGTTTTTTCCATATTGTTGATTGGCCGTAATGCCTGAAGGCGGATTGCCCACGTAGGCGAGCGTTGGCTCCGCAGTTTCATCGGCCCAGCGATAAATCTTCAGGGGATTGGAGTCGCTGAGGGTGCCAAAGTTGCAGACGTAAATCGCGCCGTCATCCGCCACCACGACTTTTGTCATCACGATCGTACCTCCGACCACCGTACTTGCTACGCTATTTAATTCTCCAACGTAAGAGCCATCCGCCGCATTGAGGATAAAAATTCCTTTTGCGGTTGGGCTGCTGACACGTGCGCCAATCAGTAAATGATCGGTCAACGGATTGTAGGCCATGCCCCGCTCCAAATCGCTCGCGCCGGTGATGATGGCAACGTTGGAAGGGTTTGTTGCGGCGGCGGTGGCGGGTGCGATTCTCCAAAGCTGCGTTAGAGCTCCCGGCTGTGTGCGGGCGGTCAAGCGAGCGCCGTGGGATTCCACAACTCCAACAGTGTTGCTGACTGTCAGGAAATAAAAGCGTTGGCTTGCCAAACTCACGTTGCTGACAATCAAAGTGGTATTCGTGGCGTTCGCGATAGCAGTGCCTCCCAGGTCGGCCAGATTAGTGCGAAAGCTCCATTGATAAGTCGCCGTCGTTCCGGACGTGACCGTGGCACTAAACGTCGCGTTCGAGCCAACGCTCGCAATGACATCCGCCGGCTGCGCAGTGATCAAGGGCAGTCCCGCCTTCGCCGGAAAATCCAGCGTCAACGGCGAATTGGTGTAAGCCGAGTTGCTGAGACGCACCCGATCGATCAATCCGCGAAAATAGCGGGTCTCGCTTTCTTTGCCCATCAGCAACCGAGGCGTATTGGTACTCGCAGTCCAGGCGACCGATGCGTTGCGAGCAAGGTTTTGACGCATAATGCCATCGATATAAAATACGACGCGCGAAAAATTCGTCATCACGATTGCCACATGATGCCAACGTCCATCGTTAGGAAGGTGCGCTGTGGTTGTATAATCCGCATTACCCAGAAGGGACGTGTGGAGTGTCCGGTCGCTATTAATCGATAACGAGACGCGGGGCGCAGGGCCGTCCGTTCGGAAAATAACTTCGCGCTCAAAGATCATCCGTCCCGTCGGCATTTTTATCCATGCTTCGAGAGTGTAGTTAGTGTTATTGGCCGTCAAATCAGTGTTGGTAACGCCAAAAGTTGTGACGACTTGCCGGATGGGAAGCGTTGCATCGAGAAACGCCAGAGCAAAATCGCCGGGCAATCCCGCTGGCGTATCATTCGTCCAGGTCGGTCTGCTGAGCGATGGAATCGCCACACTCGAAGCGATGGAGGGCCGCGAAGGAGAAACGGAACTGTCCACCGGAAATGAAGCCTCGTTGAAATTGTAAGCGACCTTCGTGCTGGCATAAGTCGGTTGTGGAGTTGCGGCAACACTGTCGATAAGGCTGCCCGGCAGTGCATTAGTCAAAAGAGCATTGTGAATGCGCACACGATCCAGCGAACCGTTAAAGACACCTCCAAACCCGTCAGCGGCGATGCTCAAGTAATTATGAGTCGGGCTTTGGGCAAGCGTATTGGTGTTTGCTTCAAAAAACTCCGCTCCATTAACGTAAAAATGCACGCCCACACCTGGCTCCCACGCCGCCGCCACATGTACCCATTGGCTGTCCAGCAGAAAGCCCGCAGATAAATTAGTGATGTCCAGATTGCCGCCTCCCAGCGATTTGCCGTAGAGCGTAAAAACCAACTGGCTGCTTTTGATTCCCAATTTGTAGGAATTACCATAAGACACGATGCCCACGTTGGCGTTTCCAACCGGCGGAAGAAACACCCAGGCTTCCAAAGTGATTGGGCCATTGGTCAGGTTCAGAACCGGGCCAATCGAATCATTGACGACGAGAAATCCTGCGTTAGATGTTGTGATCGAGCCATCTCCGACCTGACCGGAAGGAGAGTTCGTATCCAGCGTGACGAAGTCAGTCGTCGGATCTTGTTGAGCGCCCAAAAGGCCGGTCAGCCCGCTGGGGGAAGTGTCAGCCGTGTTGGTTCCGGTTCCTTCGTTAAAAGGAAAATTAACCAACACAGCGGCGTTCATCGTTGCAACCATTCCCAAGAGGAAAGTCAGCAAGAAGGTTTTTGTTAGGAATTGAATAGGATTTTTGTGTGTTTTCATAAGGGACTTGTTGTTTTGTTCAAGGTGTCGGTGTTGATAGCGTTTTAATTATCTTTTGACGGAAGTGCGTTTCATCAGCCAGCGCATGTCTTCCACCCGGCCCGCCGTGGTGCGACCAGTCGGATTCGCGTTGCGAAAAACCGGCGAGGACCATTTTTTGATTTCACTGTGGCCATCGGCAAAAGAAAATCCGCAAGCATTATTGTGTTGAACGCCTGGATAATCAATCAGTTCCGCCGAAGTAGAAGGCTCCAATGTGTTCGGATCACAATTGCTCTTCAGGTCCACGATAAAGTAACCATCGTTAATGATTTTCGGATTTTCATCCACCAACACCCAAATCATGGCTGGATT
This sequence comes from Verrucomicrobiota bacterium, assembly GCA_039916145.1. Taxonomy (GTDB): domain Bacteria; phylum Verrucomicrobiota; class Verrucomicrobiia; order Limisphaerales; family CANJXF01; genus CANJXF01. The sequence continues at coordinate 13,315 of JBDSLX010000017.1, forward strand.
GCGGATGGTGGAAAGCTTTGTGGGAAGCGCAAACGCGGGGGCGGCGAGCGTAGGGTTTCCATAAAGATAATCCGGCGTGGTGGAGAGCACTGAAAAAGTATTGCCGCCGACCAAAAAGTTCATGGACATGCTGCGGACTTGTTTCGTTGTGTCCCCAGGGCATTTCCAGATTTTAAAGTTTTTCCCGACGTATTTGGCCAGCGGACTTATTTCCAGAAAGAGCGTATTCGTCGGATCCGTCAGCATGTGGCCCTGAACCCACGTCGAATCGGTGAATTGATTTGAAGTGGTTCCTCCATAGGCATACACCAACCGGTCATTACTATCCTCCGCATACAATCGCCACGCCAGCATCAACTGCCTATGGCCGTTCAAGCACTGAATCCCCTGCGCCTTTTGTTTGGCCTTGGCCAGCGCGGGCAAAAGCAGTCCCGCTAAAATGGCAATGATGGCAATGACCACCAAAAGTTCTATCAAAGTGAAACCCATCGGCTGGCCTGCAAATGATTTACGAAATTGAAAACCTCTCTGCACGTCGAAAGGTTAAACGTTGTACCGCCGGTGTCAAATTGTTCTGTCGTTTTTGCGGTTACAATTGAGCGGCGATTCTCCTGCGCAAGAGCCATTACCGATTAAGCAGCGCGGTTTGCGTCCCAAAAATCGCAATTCGACATTCGATATTTTCTTCTTATTCTCGGAGTATGAACGTCCCAACAATCACTCCTTTTACCAAAGAAGATCCGTGGCGGATTTTCCGCATCATGGCTGAATTCGTCGATTCTTTCGAAACGCTTTCACAGGTCGGCCCAGCTGTGACAATTTTCGGTTCCGCTCGTCTTCCGCCCAACGATTCGTATTACCAAATGGCCGCGACCCTTGGAAAAATGTTGGCCAAAGAAAATCTCGCAGTCGTCACTGGCGGCGGGCCTGGAATTATGGAAGCGGCCAATCGAGGCGCGGCAGAAGCAAAAGGAAAATCCGTCGGCCTCAACATCGAATTGCCCTTTGAGCAAAAGGGAAATAAATACGCCAACATTCCGATTAACTTTCATTATTTCTTTTCGCGCAAAGTTTGCTTCGTCAAATACAGCCTCGGTTTCATCTACATGCCAGGGGGCTTCGGCACGCTCGACGAATTTTTTGAAGTGCTGACGCTCGTGCAAACCCGCCGCATTCCACGTTATCCCATCATCCTCATCGGAAAAGATTTTTGGTCCGGCTTGTTGAAATGGACCAAAAGCACTTTGGAGAAAAACGACTTCATTGGCCCCGGTGACATGGAACTCATCACCGTTACCGACGATCCGCAAGTCGCGGTGAATATTATTCTCGATTACAAACGCCGCGTCGGCCCGCCGGATGTGACTCCCAAAACGCTCGCCTGATTTCATTCCATCAATTCGCAGTTATTGTAATTCAATGTATCAAATCACGCGGCTGAAAAATGGGTTGACGATTGCTACGGCGGAAATGCCGCACATGGCCAGCGTGAGTCTCGGAATTTGGGTCGGTGTCGGTGGCCGCTACGAACCGGCTGAAATCAGCGGCGTTTCCCATTTCATCGAACATCTGCTTTTCAAGGGCACGAAGAAACGTTCTGCGGAAAAAATTTCTCAAGACGTGGAGGGAATCGGCGGTTACCTGAACGCATTCACCGCAGAAGAAAACACCTGCTTTTATTCCAAAGCCCGGTGCGATCGGTTCGATGAACTGCTCGGCGTGCTCGCTGACATGTTTCTCAATTCGACTTTTGCGCCCGTCGAAATTGAACGCGAACGCAATGTCATCAAAGAAGAACTTGCAATGTATCGCGACCAGCCGCAGCAATACGTCCAGGAATTGCTGAACGAAACGCTTTGGCCCGACCAGCCGCTGGGATGTTCGCTCACCGGCACCGAAAAAACTCTCGACGCTATCAATCGCCAAAAGCTGCTGGAATATTTTCGTCAAAACTACGTCGCATCCGCAACGGTGGTGACCGTTGCCGGAAAACTTCAGCACAAGCAAGTGGTGGAAGCCGTTTCAAAATTGTCGCGCCATCTTCGCACGGGAAAACGTTCCTCCTTCGCGCCTGCTGCGACGAAGCAGACCGAGCCGCGCGTTCGGCTGTTCACGAAAAATGCGGAGCAAACTCAAATCGCTCTCGGCATCCGCACTTGTTCGCGGCACGACGAGCGCCGTTACACCTTGCGCCTGCTCAATACGATTCTGGGAGAGAACATGAGTTCACGCCTTTTCCAAACCGTTCGCGAGAAACACGGTTTGGCTTACTCGATTTACAGCACGCCCAGCTATTTTGATGACACCGGCGATTTGGTTGTTTCCGCCGGACTTGATACTGAGAATCTGGAAAAAGCGTTGAAGCTGATTTCACGTGAAATAAAACAGCTCACCAAAAAAATAATTTCTCCCGGAGAACTCCGCCGCGCTCGCGACTACGTGATTGGCCAGCTCGACATGAATCTGGAAAACACCGAATCGCAAATGATGTGGATGGGCGAAAATCTTCTCAGTTACGGAAAGATTAATAAGCCCGATGAAGTTAAAAAACGTTTGAGAGAAGTCCGCGCCAGCGAAATTCGCGCAGCGGCGCGCGATTTTTTCCGCCCGGAACGCATGAACCTGGCGCTGGTAAGCCCATTGAAAAAGAATCCTGGTTTGCAACGAATTCTGGCACGTTAGATTTTTGGTTTTGTTAACTTCCCGCGTGACCGCTTAAAACCTTCGTGGCATTGTCCGCGCGTGACGACAAGTGAAGCGGCCCAACTCCTGGAACAATTTCGCAAAGGAAAAGTTTCCCGCGAAAAAGTCCTGCGCTCTTTTCAAAGTGCGCCGGTCGTTGACCTCGGTTTTGCCGAAGTCGATACGCACCGCGCGCTCCGCAAGGGTTTTCCAGAAGTGATTTTCGCCGCCGGAAAAACTCCACAACAAGTCGTCGCCATCGCTGCGGAAATTGCAGCGCGCGAAAAACGATTGCTCATTACGCGCGTGACGCCGGAGCACGCCAAAGCGTTGAAGAAAAAATTTAAAACCGCCATTTACCATCAACTCGCCCGTTGCGTGACGTTGGAGAAAAATGATCCGCGCACCAATCCCGGAACCATCGCCGTCGTTTGTGCTGGAACAAGCGATTTGCCAATCGCGGAGGAAGCCGCCGTCACGGCGCAAATCATGGGAAACAAGGTCGAGAAAATTGTCGATGTCGGCGTGGCCGGATTGCATCGCTTGTTGCGCCGATTGGAAACGATTCAACAAGCGAACGTCGTGATCGTCGTCGCCGGAATGGAAGGCGCATTGCCAAGCGTCGTCGCCGGATTAGTTTCCAAGCCAGTCATCGCAGTTCCGACAAGCGTTGGCTACGGTGCCAGTTTTGGCGGCCTTGCGGCGCTGCTCGGTATGTTGAACAGTTGCGGCAGCGGCGTGACGGTGGTGAATATTGATAATGGATTTGGGGCTGGTTACGCCGCCAGCCAGATTAATGCGATTTGTAGCGGCGGTCTGTGACCGCCGGAAATTGAAAAGGATGTTTAAATTTTTTAGAAATGCGGCGGTCACAGACGCGCCGCTCCAATCAATGAAAATACTTTACCTCGATATTTTCAGCGGCATCAGTGGCGACATGTTCATTGGTGCGATGCTCGACCTCGGCGTTGATTTCCATCAACTTGAACATGAACTCCAAAAGCTGCATCTCCACGGCTATCACCTTCACACCGCCCGAAAACAAAAATCCCAGATCGAAGGCGTGAAATTCGATGTTCATTTGGCGCACGACCATGACCATCATCGCGAAGATGAGCACGCCCACGAACACATCCACTCTGACGGAACGAAACATTCCCACTCGCATTCTCACGCTCACGGTCATGAAGATCATCATCATGAACACGGAAACGAACACGAACATCACCACGACGAGCATGAACACGAACACGGCAGGAATTTTTCTGAAATTAAAAAGCTGATTCGCGACAGCGCTCTTTCCAGTTGGGTTAAAGAAAAATCAATCGCTGTATTTCAACGCATCGCCGTGGCCGAGGGCAAAATTCATGGAATGCCGCCGGAGGAAGTTCACTTTCACGAAGTCGGCGCGGTGGATTCCATCGTCGATATTGTTGGTGCATGCATAGTGGTTGAAATGCTCGGCAAACCAAAAATTCTCGCGAGCAACGTCACGGAAGGAACCGGCTGGATCAATTGCGCCCACGGACGTTTTCCCATTCCTGCTCCCGCGACGCTCGCCATTTTTGCCGACCGCAAAATTCCCATCACGCAATGCGACGAACCGCACGAACTGGTCACGCCCACCGGCGCGGCATTACTCGCGGAATTTGTCGAAACATTCGGCCCTATGCAAAACCTGGCCGCGACACGCATCGGTTTCGGCCTCGGAACTCGCGACAACAAAACGCGGCCGAATGTTTTGCGCGCTATCTTGTGCGAAAACGAACTGCCAGCGGGACGATGGCAGCACCATGCGGAAACAACAAACGACTGGCAAACCGACACGATTTCCGTTTTGGAAACCAATCTCGACGACATCAATTCCGAAATTCTAG
>JBDSLX010000018.1:0-7317 GCA_039916145.1 Verrucomicrobiota bacterium
TTCCTTTCAAGGATTCCATTAGACGTGTTGGTAGTTTGTCCGTAGGGAGAAACATGGCTTGCCTGATTGTTGCACCGGACACCTTCCCTTTATTTTCAGCGTGCCTGTTCGCACCGAAGAATTGGAATCTTGAAAAACGCAATAGACTTTTTGAGTGATTGGAATGGGCGGCGCCAATGGAAAGGGGCAGAGGACAGCCGCCTTTATTTTCAGAGCGGCCAAGACAACGAAGCGGTCGCACGCCGGAGTTTTCTGGCCTCGGAACAAACTGCATGAGAGAAGAAACAGAATTAAGCCTCAGTGAACTCCGCCGAAAACGCGAAGAGCCACACCATTCCCAACAAACAAATGGAGCGTCGCATCCGCCCCACGAAGCCCAGTCGGAAGAAATCTGGGCGCAATCGCGCCCGCGCTCCGAGCAGCCTCTCTCGACGCGGTTCGCCGTACCCGACCCGAGATTTTCCAGCGACGAAGAACCGATTCGCCTTCCATTTGATCCGATCCGACTGCTGGGCGCGTTGAAACGGAGGTGGTATCTTTGGATGGGAGTCGGGGCGCTGCTGTTGATGGGCGGAATTCTTTGGACGGTTTTCGCGCAACGTTCGCTCGTCGCCTTGCAGTTGATGCGTCGTGAAGTGCCGACTCTGTTTCGCGGCGGCGAAAATGGCGAGGGATTCAAACTGCAACAATACAGCGAGCAGACCCTGGCTGCGCTGGTTAAAACCCCGGAGGTCCTGAAACGAACGGCGGCCAAAGCCAATCCACCGGTGGACGCCGGAAAACTTTATCTTAATCTCACGGTGCTTCCCGAACGCGAAACCGATTTGGTCACTCTCGTTCTCAAAGGAACCAGCAAACCCAAAGACGCGGCTAATCTGCTGAATCTTTATGCGGATGAATTTGTTCGGTTTACCCAGGAGATGCAGGCCAAAGAAGCCGAGTCGATGGTTGCCTACGTGGGAGAAAAACTTGGCAAAGTGGAAATAGAACTCGCGGTCGTCGACGCAGAGATGAAAAAACTTCCGGCGGAAGCCAGGGTCGTCAATAGCGACAAACTGACCGAGACGTTGCTCACCCAGTTGAGCGAACTGGAAATCAAATACGAATTGGCGCGAATGGATTTGGAGCATAACAATCCGGTGTCCGATAATCTGCAAGCCGCACGCGCTGAACTGGCGGGGTTGCTGGTGAAATACACCGAGGCACACCCGTTGGTTCAGGACCAGCAGATCAAAATTAAAACGCTCGAAGCGCAATTGGCAAAGGGCGGCACTAATTTGATCCAGTTTGGGGCGAGCACGGGCGCACGAACCAGCGACGCGTTGCTGGCGCAGACGCAAACTCTCTCCAAACAATCCGAACAACTCCGCGTTTTGCGGGATCAAGTTCGCAATAAACTTAACGGTCTTTCAGAAAACAGTCTGAATTATGCGATGATCAAAAGCCGCTTTCAATTTTTGGAAGCATTGCGGGGGCAGTTGGCCAGCCGCCAACGTGAAGCCCAGTTGTTTGCCGAAAGCGCGCTGGGATATTTTCGCGTGTTCACCCCCGCCAGCGCCGACCGCGTCGCCACGAAAGCGCATTTCAGAAAAGGTTTTCTCTTGAGTGTCGTGGCGGCGATTTTCGCCATGATTTGCACCGCAGCACTGATTGTCATTGTCGAAATTTTTGATGATCGATTAAAAACCGCAGCGGATGTCACGCGGGTGACGGATCTGCCGGTATTGGGGACGATGGGTGACTTAAACCAGATGGATGCGGCCGCGCAAAACGCGTGGGCGTTTCGGACATGGACGATTATCAAAGGAAAACTGACCGGCTCGCAGGCTCAAGGAATGGTTTGCGGATTTATTTCCGCTACTCATGGCGAAGGCCGGACGACCTGGATAAATCTGCTGATTAAAACTGCGAACCAACGTGGCCTGCGGGTTTTGACCGTCGCTACGAAGCCGACGGATGAGCCGCCGATTCATCCACATGAGGCGGCAGAGGGATCGAGCGAGGAGGAAAAGCCTGAATTGGTTTCCACATCGACCACACTTACCCCCAGTGCATTCTCGTTCCCAGCGCAGGTCACGCAGCAACTCAACGATCCCAATGCACACAGTATCGTTCACATTCCTCTGCCCGGCTGGGTCTGGAATCTGGAGCGGCGCGGCCAATGGCAAACGGCTTTGGATCATTGGCGCCAAATTGAAAATCTCGTTCTGCTGGTGGAGTTGCCCCCCGCTTCGGAACCGGAATCTGTGCTGCTTGCGGAAAATGTTCCGCAAATCATCTGGCTGACCGACAGCGGAAAAGCGACCGTGCAGGAAACGCGTTTCCACCTCGAAACGTTGCGCCACGCCGGCTGCAATATGGTGGGCGCAGTTTTAAATCACGAACCTTCCTCATTTTGGAACCGGCATTTCGTGCGTCGCTTCGGCATGAGCCTGCTTTTCCTGGGGCTGAGTTTTTCTTCAGTTCAAGCTCAAGAAGTTGAGGAGGCAGCCGCGACGAATGCGGTGCGTGCCTTCTCGGTCACTTCGCCAAAGCAACGCGCCGAATGGCAAAAACGGTTGACTCTGGGGCCGGGCGATGTCTTGACGCTGGGGTTTTATGGCGAAACGAATTTGACCAAGAATGATGTGGTCATCAGACCTGACGGGCGAATCAGTTATTTGCAAGCGCACGATGTTGTGGCCACAGGCCTGACGGTCGATGAGTTGCGCGAGAAATTTAATCAGGAGCTGTCGAAATATTATCGCTCGCCGCGCGTTCTCGTGAATCCGGTGGCCTATCACAGCAAGAAGTATTATGTGCTTGGCCGCGTCGTGCTCAAGGGCGCATTCCCGCTCGACCGACCGATGACGATTGTCGAAGCGGTCGCCCGCGCGCGCGGTTTGGAAACCGGCATCCTCAATCGCAACAGCATGGACCTCGCGGATTTGCAGAGAAGTTTTCTCATCCGCCAGGGCCGACGGGTTCCAGTGGATTTCGAAAAATTATTTGGCGGCGGCGATCTCTCCCAGAATATTCCGATTGAGCCGGATGATCTGCTTTATTTCCCTCCATCCATCCTGAAAGAAGTTTATGTTTTAGGCGAAGTGCGCACTCCTGGAGTGGTGCCTTACACCGCAGACACTTCGATTGTCACCGCCATTACGGATCGCGGCTGGTTTACCACAAGAGCATTTAAAAAACATGTGTTGATCGTGCGCGGCTCACTCAATGAGCCAGAGACATTTGTGGTGGACACCTGGGCGATGGTCGATGGGCGTCTGCCGGATTTCAAATTGCAACCCAAGGACATCGTTTATGTGAGTTCGCGGCCATTTATTAAGGCTGAAGAATTGTTGGACGTTGCGGCAACTTCCTTTATCCAATCGGCTGTCACCGCCTGGACGGGCGGATTTGTGGGGCCGATTTTTACTAAACCTTTTATTCCGCACTGATGAAATTGTTTTTGTTAAGCGCTGTCCTGCTTTTGGGTGTGGCCACGGGTTGCCAAAACCCCAGCCGCGGTCCGGTTTATTCTCCTCCGGAAGTTGGGGTGACGGGTGGTTTCTCTTCGCAAGGGGTAGAGGCAACCAATCGAATCGCACCAGAGCTTTTGAAACCATCGAATGATCTTTTTACGCTCGGCCCCGGAGATCGCGTGGAAATTGAGCTGCTGGGTGACTTGGGTTCCCGCACGACGACAACCGTCGGTCCGGATGGGAAACTCTATTTTAATTTGCTTCCTGGAGTTGACGTCTGGGGATTGACGTTAAGCCAGACGAAAGAATTATTAGAGGGGGAATTCGCCAGATTCGTAAAAGAGAAACCGCAAATTTCCATCACCCTTCGCGACGTGGCCAGCCAACGAGTTTGGTTGCTAGGCAGATTTCAAGCGCCGGGAGTCTATTCTATGACGAACGCAACAACCTTACTCGATGCTGTTTTGCAAGCGGGCGGTCCGGCGAATTTTTCCGGTGAGAAAGAACTCAGCGTGGCTAACAATACCGATGACCTGGCCGACCTCCGCCGCAGTTTTGTGATTCGGAAAGGGAAAATGTTGCCCGTGGATTTCCAGCGGCTCTTGAAAGAAGGGGATATGTCGCAAAATATTTATTTGCAGGCGGACGACTTCGTTTACTTGCCACCGGCAGCATCGCGCGACATTTATGTTCTGGGTGCCGTGGCGCAACCGCGCGCCGTTGCTTACTCCGAAGATATGACATTGGTCTCGGCCATTGCCAATGCTTCGGGCACAGCCCAGTACGCTTATCTTTCCCATGTGGCCATTGTCCGTGGTTCATTGACTGAGCCAACGATAGCAATTGTTGACTATAAAGACATTATCACCGGCCGCGCTCCCAATGTAGTCCTTCAACCGCGAGATATAATTTATGTTCCGCTCAAGCCGTACCGAATTCTCTCACGTTACGCCGATTTGATTATGACAACGTTTGTTAGTTCAGTGGCCATTAACGAAGGCTCGCGCGCGGTGTTGGACAATCCGCCGCCGACCAGCGGAATCTTGATACCCTTCGGAAGCACGATCACGGTAAATCCAGGATCTGCTCCCGCTCGATGAGGAAGGGAAGGATGGCTTAGGCCGTAGCCGTCCTTGGCAAAACCCGAAACGCTTCGACTTGGCTGTGAGCGACGACGAGACTCTGATGAGAAAGAGATTCGACTTTTCGTTCAAGTTCTTGAATGTGCCGAGCGGTCTTTCTTCGTTGGAATTCCAAACCGCCGACTAGAAAAGCGATTGCCGCCAGAGTGAATAACTTGCAACTCAAATTTGTGGATAAGTCCGCAAAATTTTCAGAGGAAATTCCAGCTTGGCGGTCAAGCAAGGCACTGCTGATGGCGAAAGCCAGTCCGGCGATCAAAATTAGAACTGCCACGGAAAAAGTTTGTTTCAAGTGTTTCATATGGGGCGATTTGTTAATTGTTAAAATAACTTAGCAAGAGCGATGCCGACCAGACCTCCCCTTGCCCCAATGTTCTCCCATACAAAATTCGAGGGGTCGAATTGCCGGAGCCAATCTCACTTCTCCGTCCTCGAATATTTAACTGTAACAATTTTGGGGGTAGCTGCTAACAATAGGACATTTGAATTCTGTTAGACTGATTCACAAAACAAATCATGCTCCCTTTGGTACTCGTGGGAATGGTTACTCTATTTACACTTGCCCAAATTCAGCTTCGCAATAACATTGTGACTATCCCTTATGGCAAAGAAAAAGCCGCGAAAAAAAACCAGGAACTGCTCGGTTAAAATGTTTTTAAAAGCCAGGGCTTTCACCTTGATTGAGTTGCTCGTGGTGATTGCAATCATTGCAATCCTCGCGGGCTTACTTTTGCCCGCTTTAGCGAAGGCGAAAGACAAAGCCATTCAAACTCAGTGCCTCAGTAATTTGAAACAAATGAATTTGGCAATGACACTTTACGCGGGGGATAATAAAGATAAAACCCCGGCCAGCGACAGCGTTCCGGGCAAGGACATTTGGTGGTGGCATAAGGAATTAATCAAGTCGTATGCCGGATCGAAAAATGCAACTAACGTGGATCGTGTTTTCCAATGTCCAAAAGACCGTGGATGGAAAGGACATCCTCCGTATGAAATGCCACATCGCGAAAATCCCATTCTGGCTTACGGGAGCTACGTCTTTAATGGAGTGCCGGCTCGACTGGCAGAGCCGCGAGAAAATCAACCTCATCTTATCGACTACAAATTGCCGAACATCAAACATCCCGTTCGCACTGTTTTGATGGCCGAATGGCCGATTCATTGGGGCTATTCATGGCACAAAAATAAATACGGCAATCAGGATGTTGCTTACCCTGACGCCATCATTGATGTGGGATTTGTCGATGGGCATTCGTCGTTCATCAAACTTTACTATAACCCAGCATTAGGTGCCGCCGTATTTTCTTATTTAACCACGGAAATTCCTCAAAAATACGAATACCAATTTGCTCCCGATTGACTCTCATGAAGTTCACTTCACTCCGGGCCGTGTTTTTTTGCGGCCTGCTTCTCGCATTCAATGCCTGCAAACCAAAGGCCATTGACGAACTATCCGATTCCGGCACAGCACTTAAAAACGTTTTGGCGATTGAAACCGCACAGGTCGCGCATGCAAAAAGGCAAGTTGTCTTGATCGTGCCAAATGCGGCCCAGGGACCTGCTGCCTCGCTCGCTGGCGACTTCAAAACCGCATTGGAGAAAAAAGGTTTGTCGGTTCAAGTCAGGCCAGTGGATTTGGGAGATCCAATGCATTACAACGAATTTGGTTTGAAAGCGGCGGATTTCTTAGACGTGCTCCAAAAACATTCGGGGGCGGGAGCAATTGTTTCGATGGTGGGGGCACCGCTCGTTCGACCTAATGATTTAAACAAAATATCTGCTGGAGGGCCTGCTGTGTTAGTTATCGCAACGAGGCAAATCGGACTTGCGCCTGGAGTTCCGACCAATCCCACCGTGCTGGAACACATGATCGCCGCAAAGATCATTCATCTCGCCATAGTTGATGGACCAGGTTCAAGTGACAAACCAGATGGCGCTTACAAAAATTTCGATCAACATTTTCGAATCCTCCGGTCTAAACCGTAGCGCAAAAACACTTTTGCGCTTTCTAGCAGAACGCGTCGAACTGTTTCTTCATGTTGGATCTTCCGTCGAAAGCTGCGTATAGAAACGGCCATTGGGTTCCCGCTGGCCGCGAATTCGCCGCTTGCGCGCATTTAAAACCCTGTGATAGGTTGCACCCGCATTGGAATGAACTGGAAACTTTCTTGAGTATTCTTCCAGGGTGTCGAAAAGTTGCCCAATCTTAAATTCTCAAGTGCGAAAGGCAGCAATGCCCGATTTAATTGGTAGCCGATGTGGCGGAATTGGCAGACGCGCTAGACTCAAAATCTAGTACTCGTAAGAGTGTGTGGGTTCGACCCCCTCCGTCGGTACCACTTTAAAATTTAGATTTGTTAGGAAAAGCAATATTACAGGGCTGAAATAAACTTCGCAGGAAATCACTCACATACCTAGACCCTGTTGTCACGGCGTTTCACAACTTCCAAGATGCATGACCGTGCGCAAATTGATTGCCTTCACGGTAATTCTTAATTGAGCAGCGAATTTCGACGAACAATGCTGCCACGTCGTCGAGCAATTGCGGCGACGAGAGTGGGCGGGGCAACAGCATGACTTCAAGTATCATTCCGGAACGGTCGTTTTATATTTCACGCCCTCCGGAACCGGAACGGCCACCGGCACTGTCGTCCCCTCTTCACCTTTGGTTTTTCGACTTGTGTCTGCGGCCACAAACGCCGTGTAGGCTGACATCA
>JBDSLX010000019.1:0-5575 GCA_039916145.1 Verrucomicrobiota bacterium
GCGGCTTCTGTCAGGAAGTTTGCCCTGAAGAAGCGATCTTTCTGCAAAAAGATTATTCGCTCAATGGACTGAGCCGCAGCGAAATGATTTACAACAAAGAAAAACTCCTCGCGCTCGGCGGCGTGAACCACAGCCCCATCGACAAGTGGAAACAAAAAGCTTTGGAAGCCAAGGCGCAAGGAATCGCTCCGTAACGAATGAACATTCAGGACATTTTCTTTTATCTCTTCGCCGCGTTGACGGTGATTTGCGCCGTCATGGTTGTCGCAAATCCGTTCAGCCGAAACCCGGTGACGAGCGCGATGTTTCTCGTCCTGACGATTATCTGTATGGCCGGACTTTTCGTTTTGCTGCACGCATTCTTTTTGGCCGCGGTGCAAATCCTCGTTTATGCCGGTGCGGTGATGGTGCTGTTCCTTTTCGTTATCATGTTGCTCGATTTGAAAGTCGAAGAACGCCGCAAAATCAAGATGGTTGGCGCGGGCTTGGGAACTCTTGCCATCGGTGCAATAGCATTTCTACTTGTCCGAACCGCTTTGCAATTCTCTAAAACCGCTTCGACTACAAAGCCGCAAATCGAAGGGGCAACCACTCTGCTCGGCAAACTACTTTTCACCAATTACGTTCTGCCGTTTGAAATTGTCTCGCTGCTGCTGCTCGTCGCGATGGTCGGCGTAATTCTCCTGAGCAAAAAGGATCTGAAATGACACCCGTTAGCCTCCACCATTTTCTCATTGTGAGCGTCCTGCTCTTTTGCCTCGGACTCTGGGGCGTAATCGTGCGGCGCAATCTGCTCATCATGTATATGTCGCTGGAGTTGATGCTCAACGCGGCAAACCTCGCGCTCGTCGCCTTCTCGCGCTTCAACGAAAAACTCGACGGTCAAATCATGGTGTTCTTCATCATCACCGTCGCAGCGGCGGAAGTCTCCGTGGGATTGGCGTTAATCGTCGCGCTCTATCGCAAAAAACAAACCGCGCACGTCGAGGATTTGGCGACGATGAAACTTTAGGCTGTGAACGAAGACTTTTTGAACCGCAGAGACGCAGAGACGCAGAGTTTTAACAAGCTCAGCGAAAGTCTCATTGGTTTTTGCATCGAGATTCATCGACGGCTTGGCCCCGGATTATTGGAGTCAGCTTATGAAGAATGTCTCTGCTACGAATTATCCGTCGCGCAGATCACCTTCGAAAGACAGAAGCCGCTTCCCGTCATTTATAAAGACGTAAAATTAGACTGCGGTTACCGATTGGATTTGGTCGTGGAAAATAAACTCATCGTAGAACTTAAGTGTGTGGAGAATATTCTGCCGATTCATCAAGCCCAACTTCTCACGTATCTGAAACTTTCAAATTTTCCTCTCGGTCTTTTAGTCAACTTCAACGTTCCTGTTTTGAAAAATGGAATAAAGCGCGTCGTAAACAATTTTCGGGAAAACTCTGCGTCTCCGCGTCTCTGCGGTGAAATTGATCTGCATTCATGAACGACTTGCTTCCAAATTTGCCTTGGCTCGTTTTATTTCTGCCGCTGCTTTCTGCGGTGGCTATCGCTTTGTTCACGCAGAAAAATCGTGGACTCAGCGCGGGAATTTCCATTGGTGCCATTGTCATTTCGTTTATCGCCAGCGCGGTTCTGTTTTTTAATTATCGCAACGCAATCCAGATTCCTGACGCGACTCTTTCGTGGCTTTCGGTCGGCAATCTCCAGATCGACATCGGCATCAAACTCGATTCCCTGAGCCTGTTGATGCTGCTCATTGTCACCGGCGTCGGCAGCGCGATTCATATTTATTCGTGGGGTTACATGCACGAAGACCGCGCCGTCTCGCGTTACTTCGCGAGCCTGAGTCTGTTCACGTTTTCCATGCTCGGCATCGTGCTCGCCACCAACTTCGTCCAAATGTTTATTTTCTGGGAACTCGTCGGCGTCTCCAGCTATTTGCTTATCGGCTTTTGGTATGAAAAAGCATCGGCCGCCGATGCTGCAAAAAAAGCGTTCATCACGAATCGTCTCGGCGACTTCGGATTTCTCCTCGGCATCATCATGGTGTGGGCGTTGGCGGGTTCACTCGATTTCACCGCGCTGCAACAAACCTTCAAAACCAATCCGCAAATTCTCGGCGCATCGGCCACGCTCGCGGGCTTTTTGATTTTCTGCGGCGCGATGGGAAAATCCGCGCAATTCCCGCTGCACGTCTGGCTACCCGACGCGATGGAAGGCCCCACTCCCGTGAGCGCGCTCATCCACGCCGCGACGATGGTCGCCGCTGGTGTTTACATGCTGTGCCGCGTTTTCTTTCTCTTCAATCTTCCAGCGCTCGAAATTATTTCATGGATTGGCGGATTCACCGCTTTGCTCGCCGCCGTGATTGCTGTTCAACAAAATGACATCAAACGCATCCTCGCTTATTCCACGCTGTCGCAACTCGGCTACATGGTCATGGCTGTTGGTTTGCAAGGACCGGATGCCGCGATGTTTCATCTGACCACGCACGCATTTTTCAAAGCGCTGTTGTTCCTCGGCGCGGGTTCGGTCATCCACGCGCTTCATCACGAACAAGACATCTGGAAAATGGGCGCGTTGAAAAAGAAAATGCCTGTAACGTTCTGGACATTTTTGATTGGAACACTCGCGCTCGCTGGTGTTCCGCCGTTCAGCGGTTTCTACAGCAAAGACGAAATCCTCGCCGCGGCCTATCATCACAACAGCACTCTTTTTGTTGTCGCAACCATCGTCGCCGCGCTGACTGCGTTTTATATGTTTCGACTTTTCTTCGTCGCATTCCTCGGCGCGCCGAAGTCTGAAGCGAGCGACCATGCGCACGAATCCCCCGCCGTGATGACATTGCCGCTACAATTCTTGGCCGTACTATCCGTGATCGGCGGCTTAATCGGAATCGACACGTTCATCGCTAAATTCTTTGAGCCTGAAGCGCACGCCATTCCATTTGCGGAACGAATCTTCGCCCCAATCGGCCACGCGCCCTTCGCCGCGCTTTTTGGAATTCTCGCCGCCGTAGTTGGATTCAGTATTGCCTGGTCGCTCTACGCCAAAGCCACGCGCGACCCGTTGCCGCAAATGCTCGGCGCGCTCTCGGCTTTGATGCGCAACAAATTTTATTTTGACGAAATCTATCGTGGTCTCATTGCCGTCACGCATGAAGCGATCTCCAGATTGGCCAATGCGATTGATCGCTGGATTATTGCCGGCTTCATCGTGCGCGGCGCGCACGGCACCACAGAACTTTTCGGTCGTGGGCTGCGACTCGTGCAAACCGGCAATTTGCAAACCTATGCGTTCCTGTTCGTCGCGGGTGTAGCGGTCGTGCTCTATTTCGTTTTGTTCCGCTCATGAATTCGATTTTGACCCAAATTATTCTCGCGCCGTTCATCGGAGCAATCGTTGCGCTTTTGATTCCGCGCAATTACCGCTTCATCATCCGCACCGTCGCGCTTATCGCGACCGCCGTTTCGATGGTGCTCGCGATCAAAATGTTTTTCTTCGATTTCGTTACCATCGGAAGCGGACGCGAACAGTTAACCCAAAAAATCGAATGGGTGAAGTCACTTGGGATTAACTATCAAGTTGGCGTCGATGGTTTGAACATCGGTTTAATTTTGATGGGAACCATCGTGGCGTTCGCTGCGGTGTGCGTTTCGCGCAACATTAAAACTTACGAGAAGGAATTTTACATTTTGCTGCTCGTGATGACGGGCGGAATTCTCGGCGCGTTCGCCTCGTTTGATTTGTTTTTCTTTTACTTCTTCCACGAGCTCGCGCTTGTGCCGACGTTCATCATGATCGGTGTTTGGGGGCGTGGCGAAAACAAGAACTACGCAACATTTCAAATTACGCTCTACCTTAGTATCGGCGCTTTGCTGGCTCTGGTCGGTTTGATTGCGCTTTATCTGCAACTGCCCGTCGGCGAGCGCACATTCGATATTGTTCAACTCACTCAGTACATCCATGGAACCGCGAAGAAGGCTGGTCACCCTCTTTCATTGCATTCGCAAAATCTTATCTTTCCTCTGCTCCTTTTCGGCTTTGGAATTTTGGTTTCGCTTTGGCCGTTTCACACGTGGGCACCGCTGGGATACGGTTCTGCGCCAGCCGCCACTGCGATGTTGCATGCCGGGGTTCTGAAAAAATTCGGTCTCTACGGTTTGATTCGCATCGCTCTCCCGCTCATGCCTGATGCCGCGCAAAGTTGGATGCATGTCCTCGCATTTCTTTGCCTCGGCAACATTGTTTATTGCGGATTCGTCGCCATGCGGCAGCGCGATCTGAATATGCTCATCGGTAATTCCAGCGTCGCGCATATGGGCTTTTGTTTCCTCGGCATCGCGAGTCTCAGTTTGATCGGCGTGACTGGCGCGGTCACGGTGATGATTGCGCATGGCCTGCTCGCCGCGCTTACGTTCGCGCTGAGCGGCTATCTTTATCAGCAGACCGGCACGCTCGACATGGATAAAATGGGCGGATTGCTCCGGCAAATTCCGTTTATCGGCGCGGCGTTGGTGATGGCGGCAATGGCAGGTTGCGGTTTGCCAGGATTTGCAAATTTCCCCGGCGAAGCACTTGTGCTTTTCGGCTCATGGAAAGTATTTCCGCTCGTCACGACCCTTGCTGTTTGGGGCGCGCTCGTCATTGGTGCAATTTATATGCTGCGCGCCGTGAGAAATATTTTGCATGGGCCGCTTGTCGAGACTCCAAGCGAACCGCTCGACGCGGTTTCTCTCTGGAGAAAGTTTCCTTACGCGCTGTTGCTCGCCAGTTTATTGCTGTTCGGTTTTGTTCCGTCATTGTTGACCGATAAAATTAAACCAAGCGCGCAAGCGGTCGTGGAAATGGCAACTGGCCAAACCAAAATTAAGAAGGCAAACAAACTTCCCGTGCCCGCCGCCTTGCAAGCGGTGGTGAAATAGAAAATGAATTTCATCACTTTAGAAATTGCCGTCGTCATTCTGGCCGTTGCTATTTTGCTGGGCGACCTGGGGACGCCGCCTGCGCAAAAGCGGCAACTCGGTTACGCAGCTGCTTTCGGACTCATCTTGATTTTTATCTTTAGTTTTCTCGCGCCACCTGTGCCTGGTTTGGGTTTCAACAATATGTTCGTCATCGACGGACTCGCGCTCTTCTTCAAACGCTTCTTTTTAGCAGCGGGCATCATTGTCATGTTCATCGCCATCGAATTTGCCGAGCGCATTGAGTCTGGCATCTCAGAATTTTATTCGCTGATCCTGTTCGCGCTCACGGGAATGATGTTCGCCGCTTCCGCCAACGATTTCGTTTTGGTTTTCGTTTCGCTGGAACTAGTTTCGGTCACCTTCTACATCTTGAATAGTTTCCAGCGTAATCGCCTCGCATCACTTGAAGCGGGAATAAAATACCTGATTCTTAGTGCGCTCTCTGCGGCGTTTCTTGTCTTCGGTATCGCGTTTATTTTCGGCACCACGACCTTTACCAATTTCTTCGAGATCAGAAGCTTGCTTGCACGCACACCCGATCTTGCGACGCAACCCGCTTTCCTTCTCGGCATTTTGTTTGTGATGGTCGGCCTTGGATTCAAAATCGC
>JBDSLX010000020.1:0-3823 GCA_039916145.1 Verrucomicrobiota bacterium
GTTCCCGTCGGCAGCACCAACGGCGCCTCTCTCGTTTGCTTTGACAAGCTCACCGGGAAAGTTTTATGGAAATCAGGCAGCGACGAAGCCGCGTATTCGTCATTGCAAATCGGAACCTTCAGCGGAGTGAAGCAAGTGATCGCTCTGACCGCCGACGCCCTCCTGGGTGTTGAGCGTGAAAATGGAAAGCAACTCTGGCGCGTTCCACTCAAGACAAACGCAAAACGTCACGCCGCCACCCCAGTCATTTTCGGCAACAATGTCATTGTGAACTCTCACACCATTGGACTTGTCTGCGAAAAAATTTCCAAGAGCGGAAACGAATTCCAAGCCACGGTACTCTGGGCCAACAAAGATTTGAGAATTAATCTTTCGACGCCCGTTCTCGTCGGCAATTTTCTTTACAGCCAGGGACCGCAGAAAAACTTTGTCTGTGTTGACGCAAAAACGGGCGAGCTGAAATGGATGCAACCCGGATTTGGCAAAGATAATTCCTCAACCCTTGCGCTCGGCGAAAAGCTACTCGTGCTAACGGAGGACGGCGAACTGCATTTAATTTCCGCCCATCCAGAAAAATATATTGAACTGGGTCGCGCCCAGGTTTGCGGAAAAAATTGGAATTTCCCCGCGTATGCTAACGGCAAACTTTATGTCCGCGATTCCCGCGAATTGGCCTGTTACGATCTTCTCCGATAAACCCGAAACCGCGGCTGCGAAACGCGGACCAATCCCCTTCGCAATTGTCAGTTGAGCGCACTGCGTAAACAGAATAACTTCCTTCACCTGCAATTGAAGACGACATGAACCGGAGCAAATTTTATTTTACGAAGAAAATGCGCACGGCCACGACTGCGCTCGCTGTTTTGTTTGCCCTTGGTGTAATTTCGTTTGCTGCCGAAAAGAAGAAGACGGAAATAAAAATCCGCCCGATTGATCCGAGCGCGGCGGCGAGAGTCAGTTTCACCCGCGACATCAAACCAATTCTCATCAACGCCTGCACCGAGTGTCATTCCGTCGAAGATCGCAAAAGTAATTTTGAAGTCACTTCCGTCGAGACGCTCAAACAAAAAGGGAAGAAAGCTGGAGATGGAATCGTTCCCGGAAAACCCGACGAAAGTTCGGTTGTGATATATATCCGTGGTCTTGCCGATGGCCCGCAGATGCCAAAGGGCGCACCGACATTGAGCGAAGATGAATTGCATTTGATTCGCGAATGGATTGCCGCCGGAGCGAAAGATGATTCCGCCGAAATGGCGACGGCTTCGGAAAAAAGCGCTGGCTCGCTCGGTAATCTCAACGCCGACGGCCAAAAACTTTTGAACCGTCTGCTCTACGACAATCTTTCCGCTGAAGAACGTTTCATGGTTACGCGGCAGTTCCGCACCACGTTTTTGCCGCCTGCGCCGAACATTCCCCAACCGCCTGCCGACATTCTGTCAGTCGAAAACGCCGCCAAAACCAACAGCGCCATCGATGCCTTTATCGTCGCCCAGTGGAGCAAAGCAGAATTGCCTGAGACAAAAAAGCCTCCGCGCCTTTGTGACGATGCAACTTTTATTCGTCGCATTTCCCTTGATCTCATAGGTCTTATTCCGTCCGCCGAAACCGCGCAGAAATTTGTGGCCGATAAATCCCCTGACAAACGCGCGCAACTTATTGAAAAAATTTTCGCTCGCAGCGACGATTACGCCGCGCACTGGACTCCGTTTTGGGAAGAAGCGTTGTGCAGTTCGACGACAGACGTGAACGGCGGCATTGGTTCGCGCGGCAATAATCGGCAATGGATTTTCGACAGCTTCAAAGCGAACAAACCTTATGATTTATTCGTCGCCGAATTGATTGATCCGACGTTGCCCGGTTATCGCGCGCCAAAGGCTTACACGCCGAACGATCATCGCGTGATTTCCGGTTACATCAAAAGCGAGACGCACGAAGAGACGTTGCAAACCGCCGCGAACGTCAGCCAGGTTTTTCTCGGCACCGGAATGAAATGCGCGAGTTGCCACAGCCATTTTCTGAACAAGGAATGGCCGCAAGCGCGATTCCTCGGTTTCGCCGGAATGTTCGCTAAGAACGATCTCGAACTGATTCGGTGCGAGAAAAAGAGCGGGCAAATCATTGACGCGAAATTTCCCTTCGAGTTGCCGAATTCGCCGAGCGACGTTCCGAAAGATGAAACGAATCGTCTCCGTCGCGTCGCGCAACAATTGATTGATCCGACCAATCCGCGTTTTGCCAAGTCATTCGTGAACCGACTTTGGAAACGTTATCTCGGCCTCGGTTTGTTCGAGCCGGTCGATGATTTTCGTCTCGACCAGCCGCCCAGCCATCCCGAATTGCTCGAATGGCTCGCGCAGGATTTCATCCGTAGCGGCTACGATATCAAACACACCACGCGCCTCATTTTAAACAGCCGCGCCTATCAACTCGCTTACCATCCCGCGCTCAGCGACCACTTCGATGTGCAGAAGCCGACCGAGCCGCGTTACTTCCGCTCGCCGTCGTTGCGCCGCCTGACCGCCGAGCAACTCATCGACAGCATCCGCGCCTCGACGACGAAGAATTGGAAAAATGAAAACCGCACTTACCTCGATAAATCATCGTCGCCGCTCACGCGTGCGCTCGGTCGTCCGCCCGCGCACAACGAAGTCAGCACCGGCCGTTCCGATGACGCCGCCATCGTGCAATCGCTGGAACTTTTGAACGGAACCGAGCTTCACAAAATCGTTTATTCCGGCGAATTACTGGATGAACTCGCCAGAGAGGAAAAACCGGAAACCGCCGTTGAAAAAATCTATTGGCTCGCATTGAGTCGCGCGCCGAAAAACGAAGAACGCAATTTGGCTGCGAAATATTTAGCAGCGATTACAGAAAACATTTCTGCAAAAAAAGAAGGCGCTGGCGATGATTCAAAAAATGTAGGCGGCTTGTCCTCAAGCGGCGGCATTTCACGCGAAGCCATCGGCGATTTGCTCTGGACGCTGTTTGTCAGCCCGGAGTTCCAGTATCTTCATTGAGCATTTTGACTTTGATGAAACAAACCACAGTCACGTCGAGTTACCTGGGTGATACTGCTGCACAAGCGAAATGAGTGCCGTTGCATGATTTCCCTAAGTTTTGCTTTCACAAAAATTTTTGTTATCAAACAGCCTATGCACGCAAAAATCTCCCGACGCAATTTTTTAAAAACTTCCACCCAGACAAGTTTAGCCGTTGCCAGTCTGGGTTTGCTGGAAAATGTGACCACCGCTATAGAGGCGTTTAATCGCGTCGGCAAACCGCGTTTTTCCCTGAGCCTCGCGGCTTACTCTTTTCGTGATTTCTTCAACTCCAAAGATCCAGCGAAGAAAATCGATTTGTTTAGATTCATCGATTTTTGCGCGGAGCAAGGCCTGTCCGGCACAGAGTTGACCAGTTATTATTTCCCCCAACCACTCACCGACGAATATCTCATCAAAATTCGCCGACATTGTTTCCTCCGTGGAATCGAAATCAGCGGTACCGCTTGCGGAAATAATTTTGCTCTGCCCAAAGGCGAAAAACTCACCGAGCAAATTAACTCGGTGAAAAAGTGGATTGATCACGCCGCTGTCATGGGCGCGCCGCACATTCGCGTTTTTGCCGGAACCGCCGCGAAAGGTCTAACCGACGGCGAAGCGCGCAAGATGTGCATCAGTTCACTGGAAGAAGTCTGCGAATACGCCGGCAAAAACGGAATTTTTCTCGGCCTGGAAAACCACGGCGGCATCGTCGCCGAAGCCGATGGAATTTTGGAAATCATCCAAGCGGTGAAAAGTCCGTGGCTCGGAATCAATCTCGACAC
>JBDSLX010000021.1:0-3911 GCA_039916145.1 Verrucomicrobiota bacterium
TGACGCACGAGAGCCGGGAAAATGCGGCGAAGTCAGCAGTGTTGAACGTCAGCAAGTTCTCGATGTTATGCGCCTGCAATACCGCCACGAGCCGAGCGTCGTGAACACGCTTGCCGGTGATGGAGAACTCTTTTACAAGTTCCAGCCACTGCACAAAAATTTCAGGTGAATCGGTCAGCAACGGAAACCGTCTCTGTAATTCAAATACTTCTCTTGCCGTTCTTTCACTCGTCCATCCGAAACCGTTTGCATTCAGCGGGCGGGTGGCAACGGCCCAGAACTCTATGAAATTTTGCGCGGTGAGAAAAACTTCATCGCCTTGTCGAAACAATCGGGCAAGCGATTCGGTCGCGATGAAATGTTGCGGCGAAGCTGGATCGGCGAGCCGCAACAGCAGGTTCGTATCAGCGAGGTAAGTGGCCATCAGTCGTAAATGGCATCGCGCCCAATGGCGGAATCGGGCAATCCGGGACCGCGTTCATGGCTTGCCGCCCAACGCTTCAAATCCGCCGCGCGTTCGGCGGGTGAATGGTCACGCGCTTTGTTTTCAACCCGCAACTGTGCGCCCAGAAATAGCATCAATTCCTGTTTCTGTTCCGACGGCAATGCCGCCGCTGCTCTTTCGATTTCTGCGAGCGTGCTCATGGTTGGATTGTGCTTCAGTTGCAAAAGCTCGTCAACGTGACTTCTAATCAGCTCTCCGCGTGGCCGAAACGACGCCTTTCACGTCGGGATGCTGGCGAACGAGTTCCTCCATATACACAATCCCGCCGCGCACTTTGAAAGCTCCGGTGGGATTATGATTTTCGTGCTTCACCCAGACTTCCGCGCCGACGCGTTGACAGAACAACGGCCAGCGGATTTGCGGAGTCGGCGGAATAACACTGTGAACGAGTTCAGCCGCAGATTGCAGCGAACGAAGCATTGGCAAAGAGATCGAACTCACCGGCGCAATCTAGCGACAATACCCGGCAACGCCAAACCGATTCAGAATTTTGTCCATTCTGAAAACTCGAACCTCGACGCAGTCCCGAATCACCAAACCCGTATTTCAGGTTGAAAAATTCCCTTGTTTCACCAAAATAATTAACCATGAAAACCAAATCACACTTGTTTTTATTGGTTACGTTTTTGATTTGTTCCAGCAGATCCACTCTCGCGCAACCCGTTCTCGACAGTTTCGATCCGAACGTCGAAGGATTGTTTGGCGTTGCCGTTCGAAAAATCGTGGTGCAGCCGGATGGCAAGGTTTTAGTCGGCGGTCTTTTCAACAGCGTGGCGCCAAATGGCGGACCTTCGGTCGCTCGCACCAACATTGCGCGGTTCAACTCCGACGGATCGCTCGATACGAATTTCGACGGAAATGCGAACAGCGACATTTATGCGATAGCGATTCAGCCAGATGGAAAAATTCTGGTCGGCGGATATTTCACAAGGATTGGTGGACAATTTCGCAATCGTATCGCGCGTCTCGATCCAACAAATGGTCTCGCGGATTCGTTCAATCCCGGCGCGAATGAGATTGTCCGCACCATCGTGGTGCAGACGAATGGAATGATTTTAGTGGGTGGCGGTTTCAGCAACATCGGCGGAACAAATCGCAGTTGCATCGCTCGACTCGATCCCATCAGCGGACTGGCTGATTCGTTTAATCCAAGCGCGACTTCGGAGAGCAGCGTGTATTCAATCGCCATCCAGAACGACAATAAGATTTTGATCGGCGGAACTTTCACAAGTATTGCTGGGACGAACCGTAATCGCATTGCGCGACTTGATCCCACGTCTGGCTTGGCCGATTCCCTCGATCCGAATGCGGACAGCGATGTCCTTTCGCTCGCATTACAGTCCGACGGCAAAATTGTCGCAGGCGGATTTTTCAACAACGTTGGAGGACAACCGCGCAATTGCATCGCGCGAATCGATTCCACCAACGGTTTGGCAGATTCATTTAATCCCAACGCGAACACGACCGTTCAAACAGTCGTGGTGCAAACGGATGGAAAGATTTTGGCGGGCGGCGGTTTTACTTTCATCGGCGGACAATCGCGCGGCCGATTCGCGCGCCTGGACACGAACGGGGTGGCGGATTCGTTTGACCCAAATGCAGGCGGGACAGTTTCAACAATCGCTTTGCAAACCGATGGAAAAATCGTCGCGGGCGGAACCTTCACCACGATGAGCACCCAACCGCGCGGTCGCGTCGCGCGTTTCGCCACGCCGCAGCCCATTCTCAACATTCAACGTGTCGCGAACACAAATGTTGTATTGTCGTGGGCAACGAACTTGACCAGTTTCACGCTGGAAGCAAACACGAATCTCAGCACAAATGTCTGGAGCGTCGTATCACCCGCGCCCGCTGTCAGCGGCACAAACAATGTCGTGACCAATAATATCAACGGTCAGGCGCGCTTCTACCGTTTGCGACAATAACCGCGCTCCGCGCCGAACGCGCGCATCGCCGCATTTTTCTCCACGCTGTTGCCGTGCGGCACGACGATGACGCATCGCAGGCCTGATCAATGCCAAACTTCAGAGTTGAATTTCTCTCGCGGTAGCCGATTATATCCGTGTGAAAGTTACCACTGCAAAAGCCGCCAAGAGCGATGGTAAATTGCTGGATCAAGCCACCACGTCACTTTTGAAAGCGGTAAAACAGCGGATGCTAAAAAAGCAGACCCGCGTGGATTACGCCAAGTTGCGCAAAGAGGGTTATAGCGATCGCTTCCTCACCAAACTGGAACGGGTTTGATCCTCATTCGTTCTTCCTCAGTCGCATAAATTCCGCAACGCCGACATCGAGCAATGGAGCGGCGCGTCGAGCAAAGCGGAGAGCATCCGAATAAGTCATACCCCGCGTAAGTTCGCGGATAATTTCACGGGTTGTCATCTCATTCGCCTTGGCCATCTGAATCGCCGCCGCAAGGTCGGTGTAACGCAGGATTTCGTCGCTCACGGCAGTTATTCAGCCGAAGAATTAAAATAGTCGCAAGTGTTTGGTTTGCGACTCGCCTCGCCGACACAACGCCTTTCACGTCGGGATGCTGTCGAACGAGTTCCTCCAGATACACAATCCCGCCGCGCACTTTGAAAGCTCCGGTGGGATGATGATTTTCGTGCTTCACCCAGACTTCCGCGCCGACGCGTTGACAGAGCAACGGCCAACGGATTTGCGGCGTCGGCGGAATGACGCTGTGAACGAGATCAGCCGCAGATTGCAACGAATCGAGGATGGGCAAATGTGTTTTAGATTCCACTCCCCCTATTAAGCCAATCATCGAGTCATCCTGTAAATAAATCTTCGACGTGAAACGGAGATGAGAAAGAAAATTCCAACGGAATTTAATCACTCAGCCAAGGGTTGACGCGATGAAATCGCGGCTATATGCCGAAGCTGGACAATCCAGAATAGACGAAACACATTTGCCTCCCATGAAATCAATTGCAGAGCAACCTTGCAGCCCAATCACGCAGTTCGTTCACAAATCACTTCATCTTCGTCTCCCGAACGCCGCGCCTTATGATACTGAAAATGCCTTGGAAACTTTTGTGGGGGAAAATGTCCTGCCAATCGCGGGCGCGCTTAACTGGTTTTGGTTTTCTCGATACGGAAAAGTCGGCGAGTGGGAAATCAAGTTTAGGTTCGCCACCAATAGCTACAACGCAATCGAACAGCACATCACTCGACTGAGTTCTTCGTTCGCGCATGGACCTGACGGTTGTGGCGACTATGATTATGTTGGGGATTTGGGCGGCGACAGGTTTTTGGGCCAAGATGCGCGCGAGCAAAACCGAACTGCACGAGCCGACTTGGTCTATGATTTTCTGACCTCATCGGCGCGACTATTCTTGGCGAGTCTCGGTTGTGAAACTCTTCTTCTGACATGATCCCCCGAAATAATTTAGCCATTCGG
>JBDSLX010000022.1:0-1987 GCA_039916145.1 Verrucomicrobiota bacterium
GCGATTACCAGCCGTTGGAACATCACTACCGCGAGCGCGTTCTCCAAGTGCATGTCATGAGTGAATTTGCGCGCCGAGGAGTCGAGGCGATTGGTGAAGCGCTCCGACTCGTTCTCGCTTATTTCACAATGGACAAAGAGCAGTTTCTTCAGACGTATCTTCGATCCAAGCTCGAATTGCTTCATTACGCGACCACGGCACGGTCATTCCAGTGCATCGTTTCGGACCTGAATAATTCCGCGCAAAAGAAAATCGTCACCGCACCCGCCAGCCGCAACATGTTGGTTCTCGCTGGCCCCGGCTCAGGAAAGACGAAGACGGTTGTGCATCGTTGCGCCTATTTGTTGCGCGTCGAACGAGCTAAACCCCAAAGCCTTCTGGTCTGCTGTTTTAACCGCAGTGCCGCTCTCGAATTGCGCAAGCGATTGGCCGACCTCGTCGGAGATGACGCAAAGGGCGTCACAGTTTTGACCTATCACGGCCTCGCCATGCGCCTCTTGGGCTATTCATTTCTGGGCCGAACAAACGCCGCTGAAATTGATTTTGATGCTTTAATTCAGGACGCCGTGAAACTCTTGCGCGGCCAAAATGTTTTACCGGGATTTGAAGCGGACGAATCGCGTGACCGTTTGATGGCCGGATTTCAATACATCCTCGTGGACGAATATCAGGACATTGACGCACCCCAGTATGAAATGATCAGCGCTATCGCTGGTCGCACACTTGATGATGCCGATCTCAAACTTTCCATTTTGGCCGTCGGTGATGATGACCAAAATATTTATTCCTTCCGCGGAACCAATGTGGAATTCATCCGCCGCTTCCAGGAAGATTACAAAGCGGAGATTTACCCCTTGGTGGAGAACTACCGTTCCACTCGCCACATCATCGAAGCCGCCAATATTTTGATCAGCGCGAACTCGGATCGCATGAAAACAGGCAACCCGATTCGGATTGATCGACATCGGGAAATGTTGCCGCTCGGAGGCGTTTTCGGAACCAAAGACGATCTCACCAAAGGAAAGGTTCAGGTCGTTCGCGTCAAGAATGGAGAGGGGCAGGCCCGCGCCGTCATCGCTGAGATTCAACGTCTCAAACAGCTTGGCGTCTCTGACTTCTCGCGCATCGCCGTTTTGTCCAGTCACCATCGCGACTTGGCGCAGGTGCGAGCGTTAGCGGAGAAAGAGGGTATTCCGATTCGTTGGAATGCAGGTCAGAATGGAATGCCGCAGCTCTATCACGTGCGCGAGATTCATGCGTTTCTCCAGCAGCTATCCCAGACAAAAAATTCTTTAGTTCGCGCCTCTATTCTTATTCAGCAAGCCACATCGCTCTTGGAAAACGAATCACAGAACCCTTGGCGCCAATTCCTTTGTCGAATGGTCGAAGCTTGGAAAGTAGAATCCGGTGACGCAGAACTTCCCACGCAAATGGCCGTGGAATTTTTATACGAAACGTGTGCGGAAAGTCGTCGCGATTTGAACTACGGCAACGGCGTGACCTTGAGTACCGTGCATTCCGCCAAAGGCACCGAATACGATCACGTTTTGCTCATCGGCACTTGGGCAATGGATGCAATAATATCCAAGCAAGAGGAAACACGGCGTGCCTTCTATGTTGGAATGACCCGCGCGCGTCAAAGTCTCGCGATTTACCATCGCGCGGATGTCAATTCCTCACTGGCAAAGTCTTTAACTGGTTCTGCTGTCCTCCATCGAGAATTTGCCGAAATCTCAACCGCTCCGGCATTGCCGCTGCTCAATTACTCAACCCTCGGCATGGCGGATATCCACCTCGGCTTCGCCGGACAATTCGGCCCACAACACGCGATCCATGCGGCCTTGGCAGAATTAAAACCCGGAGTGCCACTCGAGATGCGGCAGCAAGCAGAGTGTATTAATATCTTCGACGACCGAGGCAATCCCGTGGCCCGGCTTTCAAAAAAAGCAGAAACAATATGGCTGCCGCGACTCGGCTCAATTCGCGC
>JBDSLX010000023.1:0-5179 GCA_039916145.1 Verrucomicrobiota bacterium
AACGCCTGAAGTTTCAATTCGGTGCGCGGACGTTCGTGAAGATAAATAGATTCCTGCGAATAAATTTCCGCCATCGATTGCGGCAAGCGACCTTCAAAAGTTTTCACCGTTTTGCGCGCCCATTCCAGACGCGCTTCGTCGGGCGCGCGATAATTCAAAGCCAACGTGCGCTCCGCCATTTTCAACGGAACCCAATCGTGAAATTTTATTTTGCTCACCACCTCGGCGACTTCTCCGGCCATCTCTTTTGCGTAAGCATCGTAGCCGATGTCTTTCACCTGTGGCGCGCTGTAATCCATCCACATCAAATCACCGCTCGTGCCCTGCGACATCATTGCGACGAATCCATTGGTGCCGATGGCTTCAACCACATTCAATCGTGCGGCGATATTGTTGCAAAACCGTCCGAAATAATCCGACGACAACAACGGCGAGCCGTAATAATGCTGCGAATAATTCGCGAGCAACGACAGCGGTTTTCCGTCGAGCGATTGAACCATCAGCACCGACAAACCTGGATCAACCGGACCCGACGACCCGACCACATCGGGACTTTCGTAACCGGGATGCATGTGCGCGCGAACATTTTGTTCACCGAACGGATCCGTGAGCAGTTTGTCAGGCCGACGAATCCAGCGACGATTAAAAGTGTGTTTCCAGTCGTCCACGCCGCCCCAACCGACGCGAGCAGGTTGAAGATTTTTCACCGCACCGATAATTGCTTCGGCAATGCGCGGCGCGAGAAACACCGCGTAATTCGTATCCATTCGACTGCCGAGACAACCCATTGCCGATGCGCCGGAATGCGTGTGCGTGGCAGAGACGAGCATTTTGTCCGTCGCGAGTCCGGTAATTTTGCTGGCCTGTTCTTTGGCATGATCGATCAAGTCGCGCGAAATCACACACGTATCCACGACAGTGATGACCAATCGCGTCGAACCATCATCAAGCGCGAGAGCGCGAGTGTAGAGACGATCAACGACATTCGTCGCCGTGCGCTCGGTGAACATGGCATTGACGAGCACGGGAAAATTCGTCGGCGTGATGTCCACAATGGATGCTCCCGCTCGGAACATTTTGTTTTCGGCGGCAAAGGCGCTGTTGCAAACCACCACCACCATCGAGATAAAAGCAAAGCAGTGGCGGCACAAATTAGTGAGAGTAGAACGGAGTTTGTGATTCATAAGTCAGAGCGGATCAATCGCCGCAGTGTGAAGTAAGGATGAGGTCGGAACTTTTCGCGAGACAACCACAAAGAGAAATTTCTTCGAAGAATTTTTCGCTGATTTGAACTTTTTGACTCGTCCGCGCAGCATACGATACGAACAGCAACGTGTCGGAACCCAATTCCATTTACGAACAGATGGGGCTTTGTAGCCAGATCGAAGACCACGCGGCGTTTGAAGAATTGTTGAAGGCTGACGTGGCATTTCGCATCGCGCGCGATCGGGTTTACAAAGAATTTCGCCGACGCAAGCTGCTAGTCGAACCGTTACACGAGACCGAGCGGAATCCCTAAAAGTTTTTTAAGCGAACACGTCCCGGACTCACACGCGCCACTTTTTTGAAGACGCGGGAAAAATAGGAGCTACTCGAAAACCCGCAAACCTCCGCAATTTTCTCCACGCTCATTTTGCCTTCGCGAAGTTGTTCGCGGGCGTATTCGATGCGGCGATTCAAAATATATTCCTGAAGTCCGACGTCGAGATAGCGCTGAAAACGTTTTCCCAACGTGACGCGATTGGTGCCGAGTGCGCGGGTGACATCGGAAACCAGCAGCGGCTCGTGACGATGTTGCTCGATAAATTTTTGCGCGCGATTGACCAACGCATCTTCCGTCATGAACGAATCGGTGGAGGCGCGCACCACAACGCTCGTCGGCGGCACGAGCGGACGCGAAGAAACAGTTTTGCCGCGCATCAAACTTTCGAGCAACCGCGCGGCTTCCCGGCCAACTTCGCGGAAATCGGGACGCACACTGCTGATCGCCAGACCAGACGCGGCATTCGGCACGGGATCGTCGTCGCATCCGACCACGCCAATATCTTCAGGAACGCGATAACCTTTTTCGCGCGCCATCTGAATGAGGAAACACGCGATGACATCGTTCGCGCCGAAAACGCCGCACGGTTTAGGCAAAGATTCCAGCACACGAAATAAAGTTTCATTGCGCCGCGTGAAATTCCACGACCAAAAGACTGGAACTTTTTCCAGCGAAAATTCGTGGATGATCGGCGCGAGGCCGTTGGATTGCGCGCCAGAAATAAAACCTTCTTTCCGCCCGTTCGACCAACGCCACTCGGACGAACCGATAAATGCGAGGTGACGATAGCCGCGCGAAAATAAATGTTCGGCGGCGAGACGGCCAATCGCGGGTTCGTCGAGGCTGACACTCGGCACGCCGCGTTGCGCCATGTTCGTGAGAAATAAAACGCGCGGGACAGCGCCGTTGTATTTATGAAAAAGTCGTCGGCTGATTTTTTCGGTGGTGAGAATGCCATCGGCCGTTTTCAGATCAGCGCGCGACGGATACTCCACCAAATCGCCCGGCAACGGCCACGGGTCAAACGACCAATCGGCGCGGCCCGCCGCGTATTCCGCCGCGCCGAGACACACCTCGCGCACGGAATGCGAACTCAGGTCTTGCAGAAAAATGATGTGTCGCTTTTTTGCTAACAAATGTGAACGCAGAATAGCGGCGAGAGAAAAGAAGGGCAGAAAAAAATACAACGTGAGAGGAGCGCAGGCGTCTCGCCTGCGTGTTGTTTCTCCGACTCGCAGGCGGGACGCCTGCGCTCCAATGTGATGATTTTTCTAGTCCGATTTTTTGCAAGCCCAGCGAATGCCATCGGCCAGCAAGCGAATGTATTCCGGCGTCTCGGCAGTCTTCATATCGTGGCCCAGTGTCGTCGCGAAGACGCGGCCTTTGCCATAATTGTGAACCCAGCAAACAATATGTTCGCGGCCATCGTGCGGACTTTTCACTTTGAGCAGAGGCGTGCTGCCTTCGAGAAATTCAATCGTCTGATAAAGTTCGTCGCCCGAAGTTTTCCAGTCAGCGGGAAAGTTTTTCGTCACCGGATGTTTTGGATTCAATTTCTCCGTGGTAAAAGATTGATACGGATCGTGGTGTTTTGAACGCATGCCGCAGAGATTTTCCCATTCGCTAACTTTTTCGGATTTCCGAAAGGCATGGACAGCGCAATGAATCATCACGGTGGGCTTTCCATTTTTCGTCGCCTTGAATGCATTCTCCAGCAACGCGCCATCCGCGTCATCAAAGCAAATGTCATAAACAATCAGGTCGTAAGCGTCCGCGGATTTTTCATCCTTCAAAACATCCAGATTGAACTTCACGTCGAAGTTGATGCTCATCAATTTGCCAATGCTGTTCGTCAGATGTGGCGCGAGCTTTTCGTAATCGTGACAACAACCGCCAACGAACAGGAGTGCTTTAAGAGGTTTTGTGGATTTCTTATCGGCCGCAAAACCCGGGAGCAAGGATGCGATAAATAAAATAAGGAATAGAAAAATGCGGCGATTTGTTTTCATAAATTTTTAAGCGAGGATGTCTTTGATTGTATTGCCCGCGATGCCCGTCAAGCGCGCATCAAGTCCCTGAAATTTTACCGAGAGCCGGGTGTGTTCAATTCCCAGCAAACGCAACATTGTCGCGTGCAAATCATGCACATCAATCGGTTTGTCCACAGCGGAATAACCGAATTCATCGGTCGCGCCGTAAACGATCCCGCGCTTGATGCCGCCGCCGCACAACCAAATGCTGAATCCGGCGTTGTGATGATCGCGTCCGTCACCGGCCTGGCTCATCGGCGTGCGGCCAAACTCTCCCGCCCACACAATTAAAGTTTCATCCAACATGCTGCGTTGTTTGAGATCAATGATCAGCGCCATGCACGCGCGATCAATTTCCTGCGCTTTCAAAGCGACACCTTCCTTCACGCCGCCGTGATGGTCCCAATCTTTGTGATAAAGCTGAATGAAACGGACGCCGCGTTCCGCGAGTCGGCGCGCAAGCAGACAGTTCGACGCGAACGAACCATCGCCCGGCTGACAGCCGTAAAGTTCCAGCGTGTTGGCCGGTTCTTTTTTGATGTTCATCAATTCAGGAACACTCGCTTGCATCTTAAACGCCATTTCATACTGCGCGATGCGCGTGGAAATTTCCGGGTCGTCCACAATCGTATCTTGTTTGGCGTTGATTGCATTGATCGCTTGAATGACATCGTATTGTTGTTCGCGAGAAACGCCCGCCGGCGTTCCGAGATATAAAACCGGATCGCCTTTTCCGCGCAGATGCACGCCTTGAAAACGACTTGGCAAAAATCCCGGTGCCCATTGCCGCGCGGAAATCGGCTGGTTCTGTCCGCCTTTACCCAGCGAAGTCAACACGACAAAGCCCGGCAATTCATCCGCTTCAGAACCCAAACCATACGTTGTCCAAGCGCCCATGCTGGGGCGACCGGCGATTTGCGAACCGGTGTTCATGAACATGTGCGCCGGATCGTGATTGATGGCTTCCGAAGTCATGGAACGAATAAGGCAAATGTCGTCGATGACCGAACCGATTTGCGGAAACAGGTCGCAAATTTCCGTGCCATTTTTTCCGAATTTTTTAAAAGTATGCTGCGGGCCAAAACAAATAAGTTTCTGTCCCTGCAATTGCGCGATTTGTTTTCCTGCGGTGATTGACTCCGGCATTGGCTGGCCGTGCATTTTGGCGAGCTGCGGTTTTGGATCCCAGGTTTCGAGGTGCGAAGGCCCGCCCGCCATGCTGAGCCAAATGACGCGTTTTATTTTTTGCGGAAAATCCAACGGTTTGATAACGCCCGTCCACTTCTCATTTTTCGGAGCGGATTTTGCTGCCATCAAGAGTGACGGATTGAGCAAGGACGCCAGCGCCAACGTTCCGACACCTTGCGCCGTGCGACCCAAAAAAGTGCGACGCGTTTGTTGCTGGGAAATAAATTGTCTGATTTCAGAGTTGCGATTCATAAATTATTTTCTCTCGCTTAATTTTCCAACGCACAGGAGCGCAGGCGTCCCGCCTGCGAGTTTCCAGAGTGATTCTCGAAATAAATTTCCGAATAAGATTGGATGGTAGGGCGCGTCACTCCGTGCGCGCCGTCGTCTGTCTGGCGAGGAGCGGCGCGCACGGAGT
>JBDSLX010000024.1:0-1842 GCA_039916145.1 Verrucomicrobiota bacterium
TTGAGCAAGTCGGGTTGGCGCGCGAGTTTTACAAAAATTTCCTGAAGCAAATCGCGCGTGTCGGTTTCGTTGCGGGTGAAATTCAGGAGAAAAGCAAACAGCGATTGAGAATGTTCGTCGTAAAGACGTTCCAGATTAAGTGGCGCTGCCATGCTTTTAAGAATGACGCTGCCGAAATGAATTTTTGTCTAGGAAACTTTTTGTTTCAAATTACAAACGCCGCTTTAACTTTCGCCTGAATGCAGTTGCCACCGAAATCTGAAATTCTCCGGGTTGTGCGCGCCGCTTTGGCGGAAGACATTGGTTCTGGCGATGTAACGACGCTGGCGACGGTTCCGAAAAACAGTAAAGTGGTCGCGAAGATGGTAGCGCGGGAAAACTTGGTCGTTTGCGGATTGAGTCTGGCGGAAGTGGCGTTTCGCGAAGTCTCACCCAAAGTGCGGTTCAAGAAATTAGCGGCGGATGGGCAAAAAATTAAACGAGGCGGAACGCTTCTGGAAATCAACGGCTCAGCGCGAGGAATTCTTACGGCGGAACGGGTCGCCCTGAATTTTGTGCAACGGCTTTCGGGCATCGCGACCTTGACAGCGCAATTTGTCGAAGCGATTAAGGGAACTCACGCGAATATTCTGGATACACGCAAGACGACGCCCGGGTTGCGGTTGCTGGAAAAATATGCGGTCGCTTGCGGCGGCGGACAAAACCATCGCATCGGTTTGTTCGACATGGTTTTGATCAAGGACAATCATTTGGTTGCATTGCGAAACGAAAAACCGAACGCGATTGAAGCCGCTGTGCGTTGCGCGCGTAAAAAATTTCCAAAACTCAAAGTGGAAGTGGAAGCGGACACTTCGACGCAGGTCCGCGATGCGGTGCAGGCTGGCGCAGATATTATTCTTTTGGACAACATGAGTCTCGACGAGATGCGCGCGCTGGTGAAATGGGTTGCTGGCCGCGCGAAGTTGGAAGCCAGCGGAGGCGTGAATATAAAAACCGTTCGCGCCATTGCTCAAACTGGCGTGGACTTTATTTCTGTTGGCGCATTGACCCATTCCGCCCGTGCGGTGGACATCGCGTTGGATTTTGAATTTTGAACCGTGAATATTGATGCGGAAATTTTAAGATCGTTGCGCAAGACGGAAACAAACGGAGTTTCCGGTGCGGAACTTTCGCAAAAACTGGGGGTAAGTCGCGCAGCGATTTGGGCGCGCATTGAAGAATTGCGCTCGCTCGGTTACGACATCGAGGCCAGCCCGCATCTTGGTTATCGGCTGGTGAGTGTTCCAGATGTTTTGCACGCCGATGATTTGCGCTCTCGTTTATCGGGCGTGAAAGTTGTCGGGCGTGACATTCGCGTTTTTCAGGAAACCACTTCGACGAACGACGTTGTGGAAAAACTCGCTCGCGACGGCGTGAAGGAAGGAGTCGTTGTTTTCGCCGAATCACAAACCAAGGGCAGGGGGCGGCTGGGCCGTAAATGGATTTCGCCTGTCGGCAAAGGACTTTGGTTTTCCGTTTTGCTCCGACCAGATCTTCGTCCGCAAGCTGCGACACAATTAACCGTGGCAGCGGCTACCGCTCTGGCACGAGCAATCCGTCGCCAGACAAATCTTTCGACCGAGATCAAATGGCCGAACGATATTTTGATTCGCGGGAAAAAAGTTGCCGGTATCCTGACTGAACTTTCTGCCGAACTAGATCAGGTTAAATATCTAATTCTTGGAATGGGCGTTGATGTGAATTTAACCGCCAGCGAATTTCCGCCTGATCTCCGCAAGATTGCGACTTCGCTGAAAATCGAGACTGGCCGTGTTGTGGATCGGGCAGCGCTTGCCACGAGGG
>JBDSLX010000025.1:0-7215 GCA_039916145.1 Verrucomicrobiota bacterium
TCCAAAGTTCCTCCAAACGCCAACTCCAGAGCCATCCTTCGCCGCTGTGAAACCGCCAGAAGACGAACGCAACATAAGTCGCGATCAAACTTGTGAAGGAAAGACGCGTCCAACGATTGCGCAGCAGAAAAAAAACCGCGGCAACCGTGAGGACGAGATTTGAATAGAGCGTGAAAAGGCCAATTGTCGTGATGATGGAGGTGTAATACGCGAGGCCGATGGCGAACAGCGCCAGCACTTCGGATTTCTTTCGGTCGGCGATCCAAACGATGTAGGCAGTCCACGCCAGCAAGAGCGCGCCGTCGAGAACTGGATTGGGAATCACGCGAAGGTTGGCGATGTGATGGGCGGCGTAAGTTGTGAAATAAACCAACGCGAGTCCGCCCGCGAACAACACCTGGCCGTAATTTCGCAACGACTCCTTGCCTTCCTTTCGTTGCAGAAAAAATCCTGCGCCCAACAAAAGGCCGCTGCCGATATACATGAGAATCACTTTTCCCAACGGCCCGAGTTGTCCGAAATAATTTTGGTAGGCGTAACGGGCAAAGAAAACCATTCCCGTGAGCAGAAGAACAATTCCGACGCGCACCAGCCAATAGGTTCCAAGGCGCATCTCGAATGAGCCTTTCGAAAAATCAATTGGCGGTGGCACACTGAAGTTTGGGGAAACCGCATCGCTCACCAATGGTTGTTCTTGCGTCGAATGCGATTGGATTCGTTGGCGAAGCAAAGTGTCCGGAAGACTCGTTTGCGAAATGATTGGCGGAACGCTGCTGGCGAGTTCTGAAACTGGATCGGATGGAAGAACGGGAGGCTGGGAGGATTTTGGCTGCTGCGCTTGCTGTGACGTCGGAGCATGCGTTTCGTCGGTCGGCTCAAGAGACGGGATCGGCAACGGCGGAATTTCCATCGTTTGAATTTCTTCCAAAGAAAACAACTTTTCCTGAGAAAGCCGGTTCTCCAGCCGATCAATCCGGGAGCTTAATCCATGCAGTTGCTGGGACAACAACTCATGAAGTTGCTTCAACCGATCCAATTCGGAACGTTCCTGCTCTTTCATAGCCGGTCAATGTGGGCAGGGCGACTATGAGCAACAAAAGTGGTTTGGCGAGAATTGAATTTAGTTCTCGATAAAGAATTTCAGGAACCGCCGCTGTCGCTGACCGAATGAATCATGGGATGCTGGACTTCGGACGGACGGTGAATCTAAGCTATGCCCGCCTATTTCTTTTCGACCGGCGCTTCTTTTTTATCTTCCGTCACTTTTGAGAGTGGCGGCGCGCCAGCATTGAGTTGGACGAGAATGGATTCGGTCAGATCATTATCTCCGCTATTGTATAACACCACGGGCGTGTCGTTAATACTGGCAGCGGCGACGTCCACCACCATCGTGTATCCAGCGGCCTTGGCTTTAGCAGCGATAACATCTTGGATTTCCTTAAGGATCGCGTCGCGTTTGCGGCGTTGTTTTTCGCCCAATTTGGCGCGTGAACCCCGCTCGAATTGTGCAACAGTTGTTTCCAAATCTTTAAGTTCAATCAATTTCTTCTCCGCCGCCTGCTTGCTTTTCTCGCGCTCTGCGGCGGCGATGGCCTGGTCGTTTGACTTATCGAGCAGCTTTCGCCATTCGTCTTCGCTCTTTTTGAAATCATCGACCATTTCTCTGCGCTGCTTTTCCAAATCAGCCGCTTCGTCTTTCAAATTAGAATCCGCTTGTTTGGTTTTGTAGTAGTTATCAAAAACCTTGCGAAGATCGATCTGCCCAATTTTGGTTTCAGCTTGCGCGGCGCACACCAGCAAAGAACAAACGGTAGCGGTCAAGAGTGTTTTTCCAAATAGTCGTTTCATGGTTTCAATTAAAATTCGCGGTGATAGCCCACACCAAAGTTAAATCGGCCATTGTTGCCTAAATCTTTGTCGTGCGTGATGGGAAAGCCATAGTCCAGACGCAGCGGTCCAAGATACGGGATATTAATTCGCAATCCAATACCCCAGTTGTCGTTATAAAATCCGCCGCGATTCGAGCTAAAACTAAACGCCTGCGCATAGACATTCCCAATATCATAGAACATCGCGAAGCGAAGTCGTTCAACAATCGGCAAACTATATTCAGCCGAGCCGAACCAATAAGTATTGCCGCCCAGCGGCTCGTCAAACTGATCGTGCGGACCAACATCTCGATAACGATAGCCGCGTAATGA
Source organism: Verrucomicrobiota bacterium (assembly GCA_039916145.1). Taxonomy (GTDB): domain Bacteria; phylum Verrucomicrobiota; class Verrucomicrobiia; order Limisphaerales; family CANJXF01; genus CANJXF01. The sequence continues at coordinate 2,202 of JBDSLX010000025.1, forward strand.
ATAAAGCCCCCCAATAAACCAACGATCAAAAATGGGAACGCGATCCCGTCCCCGGTCTCCGTTGCCGTAGCTATCGACGACACCCGATTGGCCCGCGACTTCCAAAATGTGGCCGGGGAAAAATCCGGGGAAATACCAGACGCTTTTTAATTCCAATTTGTAAAAATCCACGTCACCGCCAAGAATGCCGCCAGCAACTTCTCCCGACAATTGCGTGCGCTGCCCGTGAGTTGGCAAAAGAGCGTTGTTGCGTGTGTCATAGGCGAGCGATGTGCCAAATTTTGAAACGAGACGACGGCCCCCTTCTTCAAAGAGGTCCTGAGAAATATTAGCTCTGTTCGTCGTAGTGGCGGTGACGATGTCGTTCGTGTGCCGCGAAGAATCAAGATCTACATTGATGCTTTCTAAAGTGTAGGCAATGCGGCCGATCAGAAAATCGCTGCCGAGCGCGCGGGTCAAACTGAGCGTGCCGCCCGTATGAGTTTCTTCGTAAAGGTCGCTCAAGAATCCGTAATCGCGATGATAGAGATCCACCCCGAATTGAAGTTTTTTCCCCAGGAACCAAGGCTCGATGAAGGAGAGTTGATAATCCTGGCGCTCGGTTCCGATCTGCATGCGCAAACGGAACTTCTGTCCCGCGCCGGTGAACGTCGGCGGCTTGAACAAGTCGAAATTTTCCTGCGAAACCTCCACAAAGCCCACAACGCTATCCACGGAGCTGAGTCCGGCACCGACCGTGAAGTTGCCGGTGTTTTTTTCCTCGACTCCGATGACAAGATTTTTCCGATTGGGCACATCGGTTTCCTCCGCTTGTGTGTCCACTTTCTCGAAATACTGCAAACCCTCCAACCGTTCCTTGCTCAATTTCACGCGCACCATGTCATACACTTCTCCGGGCGAGACAGCCAACTCGCGGCGAATCACTCTGTCCTTGGTTTTGTCATTGCCTTTGATTTCGATTTTTTCGATGAACGATTTGTCTTTTTCCTCAATTTCGTAAGTCAAATCCATCGTGCCGGTCGTGGTGTTCGCATTTTTAATCGCGGCAATATGCGTGTCGATGTAGCCCCGTGATCCATAAAAATCGCGAATCGCTTCGACATCCTTGGTCAATCCTTTGGGAGTGAATATTTTGTCACCAGTCATTTCCACTCGCTTTTGTCGGCCGGCAACATTGACTCCTTTTAAAATATCGTCGGTCGCAAAAAGCGTGTTCCCTTTAACCGTGACGTTCCCGACTTTGTAGCGCGTCCCTTCCGAAACAATAAATCGAATGATCAGTTTCCTCGCGGTAACGTAATCGAATTGCACATCTTTTATTTCAAAATCGATGTAGCCCGCGTTTTGGTAAAACTCGATCAGCCGTTCTTTGTCGTCTTCGAATTGCTCGTCTTTCAATACGGCGCTGCCGGTAAGCCAGGAAAACATCCAACGCCGCTTTGTTTTCATCACTTTGCGGAGTTTCTTTTCTGGAAAAGAATTTGCGCCCACGAATTTAATATCTGTAATTTTAACTTTCGGACTTTCCGTGACTTCAAAGGTCACAGTGGCGCGTCCGGCGCTCTCATCTGGAGTAATGATCGGCTTCACCGTCGTTTTTTGATAACCCACCTTTTGATAGTTCGTCCGAATGCCCTGCGCATCGGCAAACAGCTTTCGCTCATCCAGCGGTTCGCCAATTTTTGAAGCTAATTTTTTCTTCAACTTTCGATTGCTGAATTTTTTGTTGCCGCTGAATTTGATGTCCGTCAGAAGGAGCTTGCCCTGCACAATATAGATCAGCTTCATTCCTTCGGCGGATGTTTCTTCGGCCACGCGGATGTTATTGAAGTATCCAGTCGCCATAAGATTGAGAACATCATCATCAACGCTGGGGCGTTGAAAAACATCGCCCTCCTTGACGCGAATGTTGGCGCGAACTAATGCATCGCTCACGGACGGAGGCCCGATGTGTTTGATCTCAATCTTGGAAATGGTGGGAGGCGTTTGCGCGACAACAGTCGAAAGCGAAAACAAAAAGCAAAGCAGCCAGGCAAAACGTAACGGTAACTTGATCATTTAGTTTTCATTCGGCACGTCATCCGCGCTGACTTTGGCCGCGCTTTCAAATCGAGTATAGCTTTTCAAGAATGTTAAATTGACATCGCCCGTCGGGCCGTTTCTCTGTTTTGCAATCAATAAATTCACCGCCACAGAATCCTGCTCTTGGCCGCCTTCATCGTCATCACCGCTGCTTGGCTTATAAAGCAGCCCAACCAAATCCGCGTCCTGTTCAATCGCTCCTGACTCGCGCAAATCCGAAAGGCGCGGCTTGCGGTTTTTATCTTTCTCCATTTCGCGGTTCAACTGGCTCAAGACGACAATCGGAATATTTAATTCCTTGGCCAGCGCTTTGACGCCGTTGGAAATATCCGCAATCTCCTGCTGCCGGTTATCGGCACGGCGCGAAGTAGAATGGAGCAGTTGGAGGTAGTCAATTACAAACAACTTAATGTCATGTTGGCTGTGCATCCGTCGCGCTTTGGCGCGCAATTGTAAAATCGAAAGCCCCGGCGTGTCGTCGATGAAAAGCGGCGAGCCAGCGAGCTTTCCCGCTGAGCCAGTGAGTTTTGGAAAATCGCGTTCAGCCAAAAAGCCTTCGCGAATGCTGCGCAAATTCACGCGCGACCGCGAACACAACATGCGCAACACCAAAGATTCCGCGCTCATTTCCAAACTGAAAACGCCGACGGGCAATTTCTGTTCGAGAGCAACGTGTTCAGCGATGTTCATCGCGAGCGAAGTTTTCCCCATCGATGGACGCGCGGCGATGACGACCATTTCTCCGCCATGTAAACCCGTGGTCATTCTGTCCAGGTCAGGAAAGCCGGTGGAAATTCCCGTGAGCATCCCGCCGTTTTGATGAAGCTCCTCAATTTTTGTGATCGCATTGTTGACCAGATCTTTAATTTTAATGGAACGTTCTTCAACGCGCTCTTCGCTGATGCGCAAAATGTCGGTTTCCACTTCATCCAGCAGCACATCGACTTCGCCTTCGTGTTCATAGACGCGACCCAAAACGTCGGAGCAGGTCCGAATCATTTTCCGCAAAATATATTTCTCCCAAAGAATCTGCGCGTAGGAACCGAGATGTCCCGCCGTTCCCGCTTTGTCCGGCAACGACGCGAGATAAGCAAAACCACCGATAGCATCGAGTTGGTTTATGTCCTTGAGCTTTTGTTGGAGCGTGATGAGGTCAATCGGCTGCTTGGCGTCATACATCTCCATCAACACCTGAAAAATGGCCTGATGCCGCAAATCATAAAACACGTCTGCGCCACTTTTGAATTTCTCGATGCACTCGCCCATGTTGTCATTGGGCGATAGCATGATTGCGCCAAGTACGCCCTGCTCTGCTTCAATCGAGTGTGGCGGCAAGCGGTCCGTGCGCAACGGTGCGGCGGATAATTTTTTTCGGCGCGTTTTTTTCAAATCGGCGGGCGAGCCGCCACTTTCTGGATGAATCGAATCAATCATGAAGGCGAAAAAATATACGAACTAAAACATCTGGTTGAGGGATTGTTGTTGGAATCACTTCACAGGATATTCACAAAACTACAGAGTTTTGTCCACGTATTGAAGTCACTCACAATTCGGTTTGATTTTTCCAATTATAACTTAGATTGCGCCTGTTTAGGTTATTGAAGAGTTCGAAACAGAAAATTCACCGATGTATCACCTCGCTCTCAAAATGCTTTTTGCCGACCGCGCGAAATACATCATGCTCGTCAGCGGTTTGACTTTCGCCGCGCTCTTGATGACACAACAAGCCGCCGTCTTTTTTGGAATTCTCGATTGGACAAACGGCAATTTGAAAAACATGCGCGCGGAGATTTGGGTCGTTGATCCGAAAGTTGAGCAAGCCAATGAAATCAAACCGATGCGCGACACCGATGTCAGCCGCGTTCGGTCCGTGCAAGGAGTCGCGTGGGCCGTGCCGATGTTTTGGTCGGTGCAACAAGCCCGTCTTCAAGATGGAACTTTCAAACCTATTCAAGTCGTTGGCATCGACAGCGCCACGATGATTGGCCGTCCCGGAAACATGACCGCTGGAAAAATCGAAGACCTGCGTTTGCCCAACACCGTCATCATCGACGACATGGCGGTCGAGCGGCTCAGTCGTGGTCGCGTCAAACCCATCGGCGTCGGCGACACTTTTGAAATCAACGACAAAGAGGCGCGCATCGTCGGCACCTGCAAAACGGAAAAATCTTTCTTCGGTTATCCGTATGTTTTCACGACCTACGATCAAGCGCTGCAATTCGCGCCAAAGACCCGAAAAATGTTGAGCTTCATTCTCGCGCATCCCGCCGAAGGTTGGACGGCGGAACAGGCTGTTGAGCAAATCAAAAAAGAGACGAGACTCGGCGCTTACACCGAGGCGCAATTTTCCCGCTCGACTGTGATTTGGTTTTTCAAGAACACGGGAATCCCCGTTTCATTTGCGACGACGATTCTCCTCGGCTTCATCGTCGGCGTGGCGATTGCCGGACAAACTTTTTATTCCTTCATTCTGGAAAATCTCCGCAACATCGGCGCGCTCAAAGCGATGGGTGCGAGCGATTGGATGCTGACACGAATGGTTTTATTGCAATCGTTCACCGTCGGTTTAATTGGATACGGAATGGGAATCGGTTTGACCGTGCTTTTTGGTTTTCTTGTTTTAAAAAAAGGAATGCCGCCGTTCGCCCTACCCTATCAACTGCCGCTTTTTACTTTCGTGGTGATCATGTTCATCTGCGCGTTCTCGGCGGTGTTGGGCATTTTGAAAATTCGCAAACTCGAACCAGCCATTGTTTTCCGCGGCTAACACTTTTCAAATTGAACTCGGAGGCAAATAACAATTCCAAAAACGGTTTTGCCGTTCACGTGCGCAACGTGAGCAAAACTTTTGGCACCGGCGAAGCAAAAACACGCGCACTAAAAGAAGTGAACTTCGACGCGCGCGAAGGCGAACTGCTGATGATCGTCGGGC
>JBDSLX010000026.1:0-6626 GCA_039916145.1 Verrucomicrobiota bacterium
GTTTGCAGGCAACAACTTAAAATCGGAACTCGAACATTGCTTCTCTTGCCTGTCTCCGTGAAATGTCCTACGGTTTTTCCATGAAACGTTGCTGGGTTTTTCTTTGCTGTCTGGCCGGGCTTCTTTCCACTGAGAACCCTTTGCCCGCCGCCGAAAACACCGCGAAAAAAATTTATGTCATTCCCGTTCGCGACGACATCATGCCGCCGCTGGTTTATCTGGTGCGTCGCGGAGTGAAAGAAGCGATGGAGGCCAAAGCTGATTTGCTGATCATCGACATGGACACCAACGGAGGCCGTGTCGATGTCACTGAAGAACTCATCGAAATTCTCAATCAGTTCAAGGGAGAAACCGTCACTTACGTCAATCGCAAGGCATTTTCTGCAGGGGCATTTATTTCGTTCGCAACCCAAAAAATTTACATGGCGCCGCAAAGTGTCATTGGCGCGGCTGCTCCGATTATGGTTTCGCCTGGCGGCTCCGGCGCGGAAGCTTTGCCTGACACCATGGAAGTTAAAATGACTTCCGCTTTAAGCGCACTGGTCCGCGCCAACGCCGAGAAAAATGGGCATAATGTCGAAGTCGCCGACGCCATGGTTAAGAAAACCAAGGAATTGAAAATTGACGGAAAAGTTCTCAACGAAAAAGGCCAGATCCTCACGCTGACCGATCAAGAAGCAAAAACGGAATATGGAGAACCGCCCAAACCGTTGCTCTCTGCCGGCACGGTGGAATCGTTCGATGCGCTGTTGAAAGAATTAAATCTCGCCAACGCACAAATCACCCGTATCGAACCGACCGGCGTAGAAACGCTCGGAACCTGGATCAACGCGATCAGCCCGCTCCTGCTCATCATCGGTGTGATCGGTTGTTACATCGAATTCAAAACACCCGGATTTGGTTTGCCGGGAATCGTCGGCATTACGGCGTTCGCAATTTATTTTTTAGGCGGCTACGTCGCGGCACTTTCGGGAGCGGAATGGATCGCAGTCTTTATCATCGGCCTCGTTTTAGTCGTCGTGGAAATATTTTTTTTCCCCGGCACCATCGTTGTCGGTTTGAGTGGAGCGGTGTTGATGCTCGCCGCCCTGGTGATGGCGATGGTGGACATGTATCCCGGTGGGCCGAAAATTCCGACGATGCCGCAATTGACCGTGCCGCTTCAGGAAGTGGGAATTGCTTTCGTGATTTCCGCCATCCTCGTGGTCTTGCTCATGCGTTTTTTCCCAAACACTCCACTCTACGGCGCGCTCGTCTCGCAAACAGCCAGCGGAGTTCAATCCGATATTCAATTGCAGCAAAAGCAGACTTCGCGTGAAGGACAAGTTGGCGTTGCGATTTCAGCATTGCGTCCCGGAGGCAAAGCGCAATTCGGCGACCAAATCCTGGACGTGATTTCGCAAGGCGACCTGATTGCCAAAGGGCAAAAAGTAAAAATCATCGGCAACAGCGGAACCGAAGCCATTGTCGAAGTGGTCGCCTGATTGTTTAAAAAATTTTATGAAAATCTTTTTGTCATTGCTCATCGCGTTTGCATTTGCCGGATGCGTTTCGCGCGATCCCAAAGTTCACGAAGCAAAGGCGGTTTCGATTTTTGACGGAAAAACATTCCGCGGCTGGGAAGGTGATACGAATAAAATCTGGCGGATTGAAAACGGCGCGATGGTCGGCGGCAGTTTGAAAACCATGGTTCCGCACAATGAGTTTATTTGCACCGAACGCCCTTTTACCAATTTCGTGCTGCGTTTGAAATGCAAGCTGGAAGGCACGGAAGGTTTCGTAAATGGAGGCGTGCAACTGCGCAGCAAACGGGTGCCCAACCATTTTGAAGTCAGCGGTTATCAAGCAGACCTTGGCGACCCGGAATGGTGGGGTTGTTTGTATGACGAATCGCGCCGCAACAAAGTCCTCGCGAAATCCAACATGAACGAACTCAACAAAGTCCTGAAACGCGGCGACTGGAACGATTACGAAATCCGTTGCGAAGGAAAACGGATTCAAGCCTGGTTCAATGGCCAGCAAACTTTTGACTACACCGAGGCCGACGATTCAATTGAGCAGTCCGGCGTTATTGCGTTGCAAGTCCACGGCGGCGCAAAAACGGAAGCTTCTTACAAAGATATTTTTATCGAAGAACTGCCTTAACTGCTCCTCTCTTAATCTTAATCATACTCTCCTAATCCTGATGGCCTTGTGAATTTGGATTTCGGTTCAATGGGGAAGACAATTATGAGTAAGAGTATGATTAGGATTAAGACAAAAATATCCAACCGATGAACGTTTCCGCAAATTTAACTTCGATACAGCAGCGGATCAATGCCGCCTGCGTTCGCGCCGGACGTGATCCCGATTCCGTCACGCTTCTTGCCGTCAGCAAAGGTCAATCTCCCGACGCGATTCGCGTGGCTGCGGACGCTGGGCTGAACGTATTCGGCGAAAGCAAAGTTCAGGAAGCGAAAGTGAAAATCTCGCTTTGTCCCGGAAAACTTCGCTGGCAAATGATCGGCCATTTACAATCCAACAAATGCCGTGACGCCGTTCATTTCTTTGAAATGATTCAGAGTGTGGACAGTTTTTCTCTCGCGCAGGAAATCAACAAATGCGCGAACAACTCCGCCAAGACGATGCCAATTTTACTGGAGGTAAATATCGCCGGAGAATCGAGCAAGTTTGGCTACGCGCCAGAAAAATTGCTGGCCGAGTTGGAACAAATCAACGCGCTGCCGAAAATTGAAATTCACGGCTTGATGACCATTGCGCCGTGGTCGGAAGAACCGGAAAAAGTGCGCCCGATTTTCCGGCGATTGCGGGAATTAAAATCCGAGTGCGAACAAATCCTCGGCGCGCCATTGCCGCAGTTGAGCATGGGCATGAGCGGCGATTTTGAAATCGCCATTGAAGAAGGTTCGACGCTCGTTCGCATCGGCACGGCATTGTTCGGCGCGAGAAAAAGCGTACAGAGGCAAAGTTCAGTGTGATAAGGAGTTGATCTGCGTTTATAAACTGGCCGAATTGGTCGCACGTTAAGAGTCTAAAAGTGTCAACAGCCTCATAGTCAGCCATCAGCAGCAATCACAAATGATTGCATTGAAAGATCGCTCCTTTACAAAATCCATTTTTTCTTCGCAAATATGGGGATGAATTCCGAAAATCCAATTTCTTTGGTGTTGGGAGCGTTCTTTCTGATCATTGTTGGCGGTCTGGTTGCGTCCCGATTTTCACCTGAAGCAAAACTTGAGCGAAGGCGACGAAAGAATAATTCGCGGATCATCAACAAATCAGGACGCCCCACGGTGAAGCTAAACGTCAAAACCAAGAAATTGAAGGGTAAATAGGTGTTAGTGATAAAACTAATCCGCTGACGGTGGGCAGCCGCACAAAAAGAGACTTTGTTGTTGAAAACAAATTGCGGTGAAAGCGACACCGGCGTTCGACAAGCCAGCCATGAGATTTACTTTTGCAGACGAATCTTTGTAAATCGCAATGTTCATCGAAACAGCTTGCCGCGAACTCGAACTCATGCGAAATACTTATCCGACGGCTTGGATCAGAACCAGTTGGCGTATGGTGTCGCCATCTGATTTGGGCTCTGTTTGATTCTTTCACGCAAACAGTATCCAAACGCAGCGATGCTACAGTGGTTGAGTGATAACTGGCGGGAAGGGTGGCTGAGTGGTTAAAGGCATCTGACTCGAAATCAGAAGATGGGGTAACCCATCCGGAGGTTCGAATCCTCTCCCTTCCGCCAAACACTGATCAGGCTTATAATTTCTTCCACATTCCTAAGAACCTCGAACTGAGAGCAGTTTGATCGGTTCCGATTTTGCGGAAAGAACATTTGCAGGTGCGCGAATGGCTTCAGCCCGTTTTTGAATGAACTGCGCCAAAATGCTCACCGCAATTTCCGGTACGCTCTGCGATTTAATTTTTATTCCTACAGGACACGCGACGCGCTCAAGCTGTTCCGGTGTGGCAATTTTATCTTCCAGAAAATGTTCAAAAATGGTGCGCGCTTTTCTGGCGCTGCCGATCATGCCAAGAAATCGAAAGGGTTTGTGAATCCAATCGCGTAGCACAATCGCATCGTGACGGTGGCCGCGGGTGACAATTAATCCAAACGCTGGAGAAGATGGGAATGGCAAACCTAAAAGGTGGTTCCAATCATCCGCAAAGATGTGAGCTTCATTCGGGAAAAACTGATGATTGGCAAGCGACGGGCGATCATCAAAAACGGAGACGTTGAAATCGAGTTGGAGCGCAAGTGGAGTGACCGCTTGCGCGATATGGCCAGCGCCTGCGATCCATAGATTACAGGGCGGTTCCACGATTTCCTGGTAAAGCAAAGCAGGAACAGATGGCTTTGAATCAACTCGCACAATTTGAAAGTCGTCTCTGACACCCCAGGCTAGAGTTGCTTTTCGCGCGGCAATTTCATTCCAAAATTCTTCACCGAGCTTTTGCGCGTTGGGCAAAATGAGTCCGAAAACTTTACCGCCGCAAATCAAGCCATCGTCCCAACCGAAATCGTGGTCGAGCAACAATTCAAATTTACTCGATTCGCCGGTTTGCAACGAGCGAATGGCGCGTTGCTGGATTTCCGCTTCGAGACAACCGCCGCCGAGTGTGCTTTCAATTCGGCCATCGGAATAAAACAGCGCCTTGGCTCCAACTTTTTGCGGGCTGGAACCTTTGACGCCGGAAATAATTCCCAGCGCGACCGGTTCGCGATTCCGCGCCGCCTTTGCCAAGGAATGGAAGACGCTGTTTTGCATCGCTCAGATGGTATGCAATTGAGTTGCCGAACGCAGCGTAAATTGGAAATCTTATCTTCAACACGCAACAATCCGTTGCGCCGCATCATGAGAAAACTCGAACACAAACTCAGCATCGCGCGCGGCGAAAAACCGGCTGAACTCCTTTTTAAAAACGCGCAACTCATCAATGTTCTCAGCGGAGAAATTCATCGCGCCAATGTCGCCGTGGATGATGGACGCGTCATCGGCTTTGGCGATTACGACGCGAAAAAAACGATTGATCTTGATGGCGCTTTTCTCGCGCCGAGTCTCATCGAAGGACATTTTCACGTCGAAAGCACGATGCTCACGATTTCTGAAATCGCGCGCGCCGTCGTGCCGCATGGCACCGGGGCAATGGTGATTGATCCCCACGAATACGCCAACGTCCTCGGCATAGACGGCATTCGTTACGTTTTGGAATCGAGCAAGAATTTGCCGATAGATTTTTTTATCATGCTGCCGTCGTGCGTTCCAGCGACCCATCTCGAAACGGCCGGAGCGCGTTTTACCGCCGACGATTTAAAATTGATGATTGCCGATGAGCGCATCGCCGGCATTGCGGAACTGATGAATTATCCGGGCGTTTTTCTCGGCCACGAAAGCGAGCTCGCGAAAATTCGCGCGGGGAAAGGCAAGGCGATCGATGGTCACGCGCCCGGTTTACGTGGAAAAAATTTAAATGCTTATGCGCTTGCCGGAATTCGTTCCGATCACGAGAGCACGGAGTTGGAAGAAGCTCGCGAAAAACTGCGTCTCGGCCTGCACCTGCTCATTCGCGAAGGCAGCACCGAGCGAAATCTCGAACACATTATTTCACTCGTCACGCCGCAAAATTCCGCGAACTGTTCTTTCGCCACCGATGACAAACTCGCAGGCGATTTGGTTTCAGAAGGTCACATCGACCACTCGATCCGTAAATCAATTCAGCTCGGCGTCCCAGCGATTACCGCAATTCAAATGGGAACAATTAACACCGCCCGACATTATCGTCTCAGAAATTTTGGCGCGATCGCTCCACGTTATTGGGCAGATTTCATCGTGCTCGAAGATTTGAATAAATTTGAAATCAAACGTGTTTTCAAAAAAGGAATTCTGGTTGCGGAAAACGGAAAATATATTGGCCCAAAATTGCCGAGCGTCGAGCAACCGCGCAGCACCATTAATCTCAGCTACGGCGCGCAGAGTTTCAAAGTGCCGTCGAAGAATGCGAAAAAAATCCGGGTGATTGAAATTATTCCACAACAAATCGTCACCAAATGTGTTTTGCTCGAACCAAAAATTGTAAATGGCGAAATTGTTTCGGACGTTGAGCGCGATGTTTTGAAACTTGTTGTCGTCGAGCGGCATCGTGCCACGGGAAATGTTGGTGTCGGTTTCGTGCGCGGATTTGGTCTCAAGCGAGGTGCATTGGGTTCGACGGTCGCGCATGACGCGCACAACATCGTGGTCGTCGGCACAAACGATGACGACATCATCGCAACAATTGAAGCGCTGAAAAATTTGCGCGGCGGACAAGTGGTGGTGCTTGATGGAAAAGTTCAATCGGCGTTGCCGTTGCCCATTGCCGGTCTCGTTTCAGATCAGCCGATGGAGCGGGTCATTGAACAAATCGAACATTTAACTGCGGCGGCGAAAGTTTTGGGCTGCAACATAGAATCACCTTTCATGGCGCTTTCGTTCCTGAGCCTTTCTCCCATTCCAGAATTAAAACTTTCCGATCAAGGCTTGATCGACGCGGTGAATCTGAAACTGATAGACCTAGTTGTGACTGATTAAAAGGATTCTACGGAGCGCGGCTGTGTCGCAGACCAGCCGCAGCATTTTCCACGC
>JBDSLX010000027.1:0-5806 GCA_039916145.1 Verrucomicrobiota bacterium
ATGGCGCGCACAAGAATCCGGTTCCGCTCGCAAAGAATTTTACGCTTCCATCTGTAAATGAATTGCGGCGTGGCAAGAAATGGGATTTCAGAGCGGCGCTTACTTTGGTTACGACGCCGAATGCGCCAAGCGGTTGCGGATATTCTACAAAAGAGTTGGAGAAACTTTGTCGCGCACAAAATGGAATCGTGATTCTCGACGAAGCTTACGTGGATTTCGCGGAGGAAAATACGTTGCCACTCGCATTGAAATACCCACAAGTCATCGTCGCGCGAACTTTTTCCAAAGCATATTCACTGTGCTTCCTGCGCGTTGGATATTTTGTGGCGCATCCGCAACTCATCACGGCATTGGACAAAATTCGCGACAGCTACAATGTCAATGGCCTCGGGCAAATCGCGGCGCTCGCGACGCTTTCCGACCTTGGTTATTACCGCAAAAACTTCCAGCGCATTAAATCCACACGCGAGCATTTGTGTCGCGAATTGATTGGACTAGGATTTGCCGTTCTTCCAAGCCAGACGAATTTTATCTTCACGCGCCCGCCAAAGTTTCCCGCGCAAAGATGGTTGGACAAACTGCGCGCCCAAAAGATTTTGGTGCGTTGGTTTAGTTATCCTGAAACGAAAGATTTTCTTCGCCTCACCATTGGCACGGATGCGGAAGCCAATGCCTTATTGAAAGCGGTGCGAAAGATTCTGGAATAGAGCCGCGTTGCTGCTCTATTCCTGAATCAATTTAATTTGACCGCACAGCAACGCCGCCCCACCGAGTTCGCCATCCGAGAAACCATTTTCCTTTTCTCCCCGATTCCTTTCCTATAATTAACTCCGCGTGTATTTGGAATATTACGGCCTGTCCGAGCCGCCCTTTAATATAACGCCAAATCCGCGCTTTCTTTTTTACAGCGCCAAACATCGCGAGGCCTTCAACCATTTGCTTTATGGAATTCGCGAACGCAAAGGTTTCGTGCAATTGACCGGCGAAGTCGGCGCCGGCAAGACGACCCTTTGCCGCGCGTTGCTCGATCAACTTGGCAAAACTTTTTCCACCGCGCTGATTTTAAATCCCGTTCTGGACGCCGACCAACTCATCAAAGCCATCGCGATGGAATTCGGGCTGAACGTCAAAGGACTTGATCGTCTGGAGACCGTTGCCGAGATTAACGCGTTTCTTTTGGAACAAATGGCGCAGGGCAGGGAATCGGTTCTCATCATCGACGAAGCCCAAGACCTTACCAATGATTTGCTCGAACAAGTTCGCTTGCTTTCAAATCTGGAAACCGACGAGCGCAAACTTTTGCAAATCGTTTTGATGGGCCAGCCGGAATTGCGCGACCGTTTGAACCATCACGGCCTGCGCCAGTTGCGCCAGCGCATTACGGTTCGCTATCATCTGCGTCCGCTGAAACATGGCGAGATTGGACAATACATTCAACATCGACTCCATATCTCCGGCGGCAAAGGCCCTCCCTATTTCACCGCAGCCGCCCTCTGGCGAATCCATCGCTACAGCCACGGAATTCCACGATTGATCAATGCGCTATGCGACAAATGTCTGCTCGCTGGATTTGTGCAAGACCGTGACCGAATCAATTTTCGAATGGTCGGTCGCGCCATTCGTGAACTGGAAGGAAATATAAACGTATGAGTTTGATCAACGACGCGCTCCGGCGGACGAGCCAGGCCAAAAAAGAACAGCCGCCCAATTCTGGCGGTGCGCCGATGCAACCGGTCAATCCGCCGCCACAATCCAAGATCCCGATCTTCGGCCCGATATTGGTAATTGTCTTACTTGCAGTGTTGCTATCGCTGGCCAGTTGGCTGTTCTGGAAAAGCTGGCAGGCGAAATCCACGCCGAGTGTTGTTTCAACGGAGCCGACTCCTCCAGCGCAAGCATCGGCGCGCTTGGCGAACGCCGTGCCGGACTTGGACCGGACTTCGCCGAGTCTCGCCCCGCCTGTTTCAAATCAAGAAAGTAAATCCGACCCGGTCGCGACCCGCATTCCAACACCCGAAGAGAAAACCGATTCGCCCCCCGAGACTTTGGCTGAATCAACAAATGCGACGGCGCCTATTTCTCCAAACACCAATGTTACCGTCGCCGTCCAAACCGTGCCAACTCCTGCACCACCCGCGCTCAAGCTCCAGGGAATTTTTTATCGTGTGTCCAATCCAACGGCAATGATCAATGGTCGCAGCGTGGCCGTCGGTGACACTATTTCCGGCGGGCGCGTGATCAAGATTGATAAAGAAGAAGTCATAGTGGAACGCAACGGTGAAACCACCGTGCTGACCTTGCGCTAGATTTAGTCATCGCATATTTCTCCGAGAACCAAATTGTTTTGCGAAATAATTTATCCAATTCTCCCGCCGCCGTTCGCATCGTTCCATTTCTCATCTTCCTTCTCCTGACCTTTCTGCAAGGAAAGTTTGGCGAAGAATCGCGCTACTGGTTTTACCTGGCCAAAACTGTGGCTGGTGCGGCCATGCTTTGGACAGTGCGGTCTCACATCGCAGAAATTGACTGGAATTTTAGCGGGGGAGCCGTCGTCGTTGGCATCGCCATCTTTACGCTCTGGGTAGGACTGGATAATTTTTATCCGCACCTTGGCGAAGCAGAGGAGCCGTGGAACCCGCACCAGCAGTTTGGCACCGGCTCCTCGTTGGCAATTCTATTCATCGCCGTTCGACTCATCGGTTCCACGGTGGTAGTTCCACTGTTGGAAGAAGTTTTCTATCGCTCGTTTGTTTATCGTTCCATCATGCGCGCGGATTTCCAAGTCGTTCCGATGGGACAGTTCCACTGGGGCGCATTTCTAATCACCTCGACCGTTTTTGGTCTGACGCATCGCGAATGGCTCGCCGGAATTTTATGCGGGTTGGCCTATCAAGGATTGGTCTGCTGGAAAAAACGTCTCGGCGACGCGATGGCCGCGCACGCCATCACCAATTTTCTCCTCGGCTTTTGGATCATCTGGAAGGGCGCATGGCAGTTTTGGTAATCTAATCTTGAAAATCAATTGGAGAGGCCAACAGCGATGCGCGCTAATAATCGCTGTTTCTAAATCAAAGCTGGAACATTTTCTTCGCGTTTTCGTAAAGGAGTTTGCGCTCGATTTTTTTGGAAGGAGAAAGCCGACGGATGGCGGCGATGGTTTGCGCGCCCTGACAACCGGGGCCGCGGCCGATCGTGTCCACGCAATCGCTGCCGTAAAGAAGTTTGTCCTGATGGCGTTCGAGGAATGCGCGCGTGTGGTCTTCGTCGCGTACGAGTGAATTTAAACCGGAGCCAGCCGAGAGGTCGCCGAACATGTTTGGAAAATCGCTCAGGTACCGGTCGGTCAATCCGCCGGGCGTCACTTTGGTTTTCGGATAAAGAACGGCTTGATCTTTGTGATCTTTATCGATGTTGGCCCACCAGGTTTGAGCGTGGCCGATGAAGTTCACCTTGGGAAATTTCTTCAGCATCGTGTGGAACCGCTCGAAGCCGTAGTTATACATTTGAAACTGCCAATGCATCAGCATCGGCACTTTGTATTCCTGGGCCAGCGCGTAAATTTTTTGCATCTCCGGAGAATCGCATTCGACGCCGAACTTGGATTCCGCAATGATGGCCGCGCCGAGTTTCAAATACTTTTCGATCTCGGTAATTGCGTCGGGTAAATCGGGAACTTCATTTGCGCCGAAAAGAAATTCCTTTGGATGTTCCTGAGCAAACTTCATGACCGCATCGTTGCCGGTGCATTTGGCTTGGAGACCGTTGGAGACACCCTCGTGGGTCGAGGCGGAAACGACGGGGCGACCTGCGGGAAGGAGAATGGTGGTAGTCACGCCCATCGCGCGCTGGTGGGCGAATAATTGGTCATCGCTTCGTCCGCCATAATTAGTGTGCTGATGAATATCGATGACCCGTTCAGATGGCGAGGCGTCGGAGACTTCTGCGGAATGAAGGTTCGAAGCTGCGCTGGCCAACAAAAGAGTTGAGCCAACGAGAAATTCGCGGCGCGAAAGCGGGCGGGGAGTTGTCATGAAATGTTTGTTTTAATCTGGATGCAGTTTTGCGAAGGGAAAGAATGAATTCAATCTGAAACTCATGCGGGTCGGACGGCCCTCGATCATTTCAGTTTTGGTATTTCTTTGCGGGACTGGTTGACCGCGTTTCGCCAAAAAAACACTTGCGGCGATTGTTTTCTGTTGTAACGGTTTACTTGTTCCCCTCGTCCATTGAACTATGAGTGTGAAAACCAAAATTCTTCTGCTGGTTTCGTTCGGATTAAACATGGTCTTGATGGCCGGCTTTTGGATGAATCGTTCCGGCCCCCGACAGGTTGCTAAAAGTGAACTTGCAGCGGACGCTGCTGCGGCTCGTGATTCTAAAGTGGCGCGCTCTGGCCGGACGGTTCAAACCATCACGGTAAATCGCGACAAGGCGCTGGATTGGAGATCGGTGGAAACAGATGATTATCGCGCCTACATCGAAAACCTGCGCGCGATTGGTTGTCCCGAAGAAACGGTGCGCGACATCATTATTGCCGACATCAATAAACTTTACGCGTCGAAGATTGCCGCGCTCTATCCTTCGCCCAAAGAAATAAAATTCTGGCGCGTGGAAGATCGCCTGGCGCGGAATGAAGAGCGCGAGCGTGACCAGAAGCGACACGAATTGGATAAGGAAAAACGCGACCTCATCGAAGAATTGTTGGGCGTCGATTATGAGTCGGAACTGGCGCGTTTGTCGGGCCGTCCCAGTGATGATGCATCCCGGTATGGTTTTCTGTCTCCCGAAAAACAGGAACAAGCCAAAGCGTTGCACGATAAATATCGCGAGATGGAGCGCGCACTTTTTGGAGAAGGCGGCGGTTGGACGACGGAAAATCGCGCCAAGTTCACGGCGTTGCGAGCCGAGCGCGAATCGGAGATGGCCAAACTACTTGGGCCGGAAGAATTTGAGCAGTATCAGCTTCGAAGTTCTTATACGGCTCGGAACATGCGCGAGAATCTCACCAGCTTCCAACCTGACGAAAATGAGTTTCGAAAAATATTTCAACTTAAGAAAACTTTCGACGACCAGTTTGGGTTTTCGCGTGATGGCAGCGACGATGCGGTGCGGGAAGAACGCAAGCTCGCTCAACAGAAACTCGATGAACAGCTCCGGGCCACTTTGGGCGAAGAGCGGTTTCATGATTATCAACTCTCGCAGGATGAACGCTTTCGAGATATTTATGATTTCACCCAGCGCTATAATCTCCCGCGCCAAACTGCGGATACTGTTTATCAGGTCCGGCTTGCAGCAGAACAGGAACGTGATCGAATCAGAAATGATGCGAACTTAAGTGCCGATGCTCGTGCGGCCTCTTTGCTCGCACTGTCGCAGGATACACAAGCTGCATTGCAACCAACCCTGGGACAAAATTGGGGGAACTATCAGGAACGAAACGAATGGTTTCGGCGGTTGGCCCAAAATGGAGATAGTTCCCGCAATCGTGGTGGGCGTGATCGCGGGCGCCGCTAACCTCGCAAGTATTTTCAGAATTAAACGGGATTTAATGCAGATTTAAGGAATTAATTCATGTTGCCCATGTGGGTGCGCGGTTCTGATCGGAGGATCGACAGGAATTGCATTAAAAGCCGCTGCTGATGCCTGGCAAATTTTTTTGCGTGGCTCGCTTTGGCCACGGGCATCGAGATCTTCACGAATTGACAAGCGCCGTTATGTTGCCAATGCTTCGCTTGTGAAAACATTTGCCCTCACGCTCGCTTTGATTTGTATGAACACCCTGGTTGCTTCTGCTGATTCGATTCAC
>JBDSLX010000028.1:0-12717 GCA_039916145.1 Verrucomicrobiota bacterium
ATATGTTTCCCGAAGTAACGTGCCACATCGAGCAACGCGGCTTCCTCCTTCACCCGATGCTCGACTGTTCCACTAAGAATTATAAGCGTCACTCCGCGTTTTTGAAGATTTTCCAAAATATTTCGCGCGCCAAAAATCACAAAATCATCACGGGATTTTTTGCCACAGATAATTTCCTCCGTTCTTTCCGCGATCGCCACATCGAGTCGGCGTTGATATTCGAGCAACAATTTGTCCGGATCAATTACGTGACGGCCACGTTCATGCACACGTTCAGCGCATCGAACCATTTGATAAATGGATGCTTTTCCGTTTAACGACAGAAGGTCGTTCAAAAGCAGTTCCCGTAATTCGCTGTCCGTTTCGTCTAGACGAAGATCGAACTGTTCGCGAAAGAGTTGCGCCATGATTTCCGGCCAACCATGTCGTAGCCAAGAAAGCGTTCCATCAAAATCGAACACAGCATGAGTGATCTCTGGACGTGGCGAGAATGTCGGACTGAACTCAACCAAACCTTTGAATGAAGAGGAAGAAGACATTGCCCGTGAGTAAAAGGATTTTCTGGTGAAAGGTCAATCGCACGGGAACGAAGTTTTGTTCAACTCGGCAGACGCTGACGCGTTTATCTTCGGCACTGCAATTTTTCTAATCGCCAATCGGAGGTGAAAAAACGAAGCTGTGGCAGCATTCACCGACTTATTTATGCAGAAGAATCTTACGTTGGAAAAATTCTAGATTGGTGTGGGTGACCGTTTTGCACAAGAAGCCGAGGCACAGTTGCGGGCGTGTGTCCTCGCCGCCAAACAAGGAGTCGAGGTGGTTCCCGTTTGGAACAAATCGAATCGTGAACATCTCATTGTCGGTTCTGAACCGGCGAGCGTTTACGCGGCGGCGGCGGCCGTGAAGAAACTGGACTGGAAAAATTCGTGGCACGTGGGCGCGGATCATATTCGTCTCGAAACGGTGGACCGATTTATTCCGCATTCAGATTTTTACACGATTGACGTCGCCGATTCGATTGGCAAACCCGTGCTGCCCGAAATGGTCCGAGACTTTGCAGATCGCCACCCGGAATTAATCGGCAACATTGAGATTCCCGGGATTGAAAAGCCAATGAACGTTTCACGCGAAGATTTGGAAAATATTATGGCAAAATATCTGACGGCAATTCACGAGGTGCGCAGTATCTATTGCCACATTGCACAGATGCGAGCGGAACGCGCGTTTACCACCGCGACACACCTCAAGTGCTGGAGCAGAATTGGCCTGTCTTCAGCAGGGGTTCCTGGGCACAGGATTCCTCGCCACGGATGAAAGTTGTAGATTTCCGATGTCGGATTGAAATCGAGAGCGTGGTGGTTGAGCCAGGCGACTTGGTTTTCGGCGACGTGGACGGTGTGGTTATCATCCCCCGCGCTCTCGAAGAACAAGTCATTATCAAGGTTCTGAAAAAGGCGCAGGGCGAAAAACTCGTTCGCAAGGAAATTGAAAACGGCATGTCCAGCACTGCTGCTTTTAGGAAATATGGTATCCTATGAACACACCCGAATATTTTGGCCGGCGTGACTTAAACAACGGGCGGCAGATTACCGCTGCACGCAAAACTGATTCCATAACCTTGCGTACATCACCGGGGAAAATATCTCCCTCTCCTGCTTGTTGGCCATTTGAATAATTGCGCGCACAAATTGACTCATTTTCTCTTTGTCTCGACAATGGCATCAAGAGTTTGTTGCCACATCCAAATTGCGACGTATAAATTTTGGGGCTGGGCACCTTCGATGTGGAATGCGCCGCCGCCCGATGCATTTTGACGCATCTGATTTCTTTTCACCAGATTGATAGTTCCAGCAATCTCTTAAACTGCATCTCATTCAAAGGCGTGACCGACAGACGCGAATGGCGAACCAGCAGCATCTCTTTCAAAATTTTATCGGACTTGATTGTTTCCAGCGAGACCGGCGTTTTCAGAACTTTAAATGGAACCAGATCGACACACGACCATTCGCCTTCCTTTGCGGTGGGGTCTGGATAAAATTCTTTTTCCACGCGGGCAATGCCGACGACCTGCTTTTCGCTCACGCTGTGATAAAACAAAACTGGGTCGCCTTGTTTCATCGCGCGGAGATTATTTCTCGCCTGAAAATTGCGCACGCCCGTCCAAGCCGTTTTGCCGTCCTTCACAAAATCCGACCATGAGTAGGATTCCGGTTCCGATTTCACGAGCCAATAGTTTTTCGCCATGCGGAATGTTTAGATTGAATACGTGAATTGGAAAAGCGGAATGTAATTCCACTTGCGGCTGTTCACGTTCTGCGAGAAACAAAGGCGAGTGAATAACGAAAAGAAATTTCGGATCGGCGTCCTCGGCTCCGGCAAAGGTTCAAACTTCGTCGCGATTGCCGAAGCGTGCGCTGCGGGAAAAGTCCCGGCGGAAATCGCCGTCGTCATCAGCGATGTTGCCGAAGCTGGAATTTTGCAACGCGCGCGCGAACGCGACCTTCGCGCCGAATTCATTGCGCCCGGAAAATTTCGCACCAAGCTCGACGACGATGCGGAGCGCGCTTTCATCGACACGCTGCAAAACGCGAAAGTCGATTTGATTCTGCTGGCCGGTTTCATGCGAATTTTAAAAGGGGAATTTCTCCGAGTCTTCGCCAATCGGGTTGTCAATATTCATCCATCGCTTCTCCCCGCTTTTCCCGGTTTGGAATCGTGGAAGCAGGCGCTGGATTACGGGGTCAAATTCACCGGCTGCACCGTTCATTTTGTCGATCAAGGCGTGGATACCGGCCCCATCATCGCGCAGCACACCGTTCCTGTTTTGGCGGGCGACACGGCGGAAAGTTTGCATCAAAGAATTCAACAGGCGGAATGGGAATTTTATCCCAAAGCGGTCGGGGCTTTGGCGCGTGGAGAGGTGCAGGTGCAAGGGCGGCAGACCATCTGGAAGAAACTGGATTGAGAAACAGCCAACATTGAAAATTAACCCGGAAATGTTGAACCTTGAGTCTTAAAAACCGCTTCTTGACATGAAGCCAAAAAAGAAAAAAGTCGCTTTGCCCCGCCGCAAATGGCAAATCAATCCGGTGACTCGCGTGAAAGAGTCAGAGAAAAAATATTCCCGCCCGCGCGCGAAGAAAGATTTCCGAAAATTGGAAGATGAGTAAGACATCAAATAACAAATTACGGTTCGGCTTGCCGAAAGGCAGTTTGCAGGAGGCCACTATCGAAAAGATGGGCAAGGCTGGATTCAATATTTCCGTCAGCAGTCGCTCTTACATCCCTTACGTCGATGATGATGAATTAGAAATTCGTTTGATTCGCGCGCAGGAAATCAGCCGCTACGTCGAGCACGGCTATCTCGATTGCGGCATCACCGGCCTTGATTGGGTTCAGGAAAATAATTCCGACGTTCACGAAGTCGGCGAATTTTTGTTTAGCAAGGCAACGCGCCAAGCGGCCCGCTGGGTTCTGGCCGTCCCCGAAGACTCACCAATTAAATCGGTGAAAGATTTAAAGGGCAAACGCATTGCCACAGAAGTCGTCAATCTGACAAAAAAGTATTTGCAGAAGAATGGCGTCAAAGCCGAAGTGGAGTTTTCGTGGGGCGCAACCGAAGTCAAAGCGCACGAACTGGTAGATGCGATTGTGGAAATCACGGAAACCGGTTCATCACTGCGCGCGAATAATTTGCGCATTGTCGATACACTGTTAACTTCAACGCCGCGCCTGATCGCCAATCACAACGCCTGGAAAAATAGTTGGAAACGAAAGAAAATCGAAACGATGGCGCTGTTGCTCAAAGGCGCATTGGAAGCAGAAGCAAAAGTGGGATTGAAAATGAACATCGAGGAGAAAAACCTCGCGCGTTTGTTGAAGGCGTTGCCGGCTTTACGCAATCCAACGATTTCGACTTTGAGCCAATCGGGATGGATTGCTGTCGAGACAATTATTGACGAGCATGTCGTTCGCGAAATTATTCCTCAATTAAAAGCGGCTGGCGCTGAAGGAATCATTGAATATCCTTTGAACAAGGTAGTATATTAACCGCAGCTAAAAATATGGGTTCACTAAAAAAACGTCGGAAAGCCAAAATCAATAAACACAAACGTCGCAAGAAGCTTCGCGCCAATCGCCATAAGAAACGCACCTGGCAGAAATAACTGCCGCCGTTTCGGCGTCATCAATTTAGTCGAGCGCAGCCTGCTGGTTCAGGCTGCGCTGTTTTTCTCGCATGTTGTTGCCATGAAAGCTGTGCTCCTCATTTTTTCCGTCCTGGGCACATTGTTTATTTCCGGCTGCTCCAGCACGAAATCCCAGTTGCCGTCTGAGCGCGATGGTGTGACGACATCCTCGTCTGACGCGGCCTTGGAAAAACGTTCGGAAGCTTTCGCTCGATTCGCGACGGGAATCAGTTATGAAATCAATGAGCAATCTGATCGGGCGTTGCAGGAATTTTATCAGGCGGCATTGGCCGATCCTGCCCACGAAACTTTGGCCTTGGAATTAGCCCGGCGTTTTTTAAAGAAAAAGGAAGCAGAAAAAGCGGTCGAAGTTTTGTCGAGGACAGCCGCCCGACCGCAGGCTTCTGGAAGTGTCTTCTCCTCGCTTGCTCGGTCGTATCTCGCCATTGGAAAAACAAATCTGGCAGTCAACGCAAGCCAGACGGCGATAAAGAAATCGCCCCAATTAATCTCAGGTTATCAGACGCTCACAGAGATTTTCTTGCAGGCGGGGCAGACCAACGAGGCCATAAAACTTTTAAACAGCGCTGCCCGGCCGACAAACAGTGACGCACTGTTTCTCATCAATCTTGGCGAACTATATGGAAATGTTTTTCGCGCCCAACCCAAAGGTGCTGAGGCGGTGAAGCAACGCGGGCTTGATGTTTTAAATCGCGCGGCGGTAATGAAACCAGCAAATCCAAACATTCGGCAGAAATTAGCGGACAACTTCGCACAACTTGGCGACATAAAAAACGCGGCGGAAATTTATCTCCAGATGCTCGATGAGTTTCGTGAGGTTCCGCCGATGCGCGATGCGTTGCGCGAAAAGCTGGCCAATCTTTATCTCCAAAGCAGTGACAAAACAAAGGCGTCGGAGCAATTGGAAGCCATCGTGCGCGACAGTCCAACTCGGTATCCAGAGGCGTGGTATTACCTCGGTGCGTTCGCTTATGATGCGAAGAATTACGCGAAGGCTGCGGAATATTTTGGCCGCGCGCTTATCGTCAATCCAGAACTGGAGCAGGCCTACTACGAGCTTGCCAATGTGCAAATCACCATTGATCAGCCCGGCGAAGCATTGAAAACTCTTGAAAAAGCTCGCGCCAAATTTTCGAACAGTTTCAGCGTTGAATTTTTCACAGGCCTTGCGTTCGCCCGGTTGAAAAATTATCCCGAGGCGCTGAAACATTTTTCCGCGGCAGAAATGATTGGGAACACTGGCCAAGCAAAACGCTTGAACCACTTCTTTTATTTTCAACTCGGAGCAACGTTCGAGCGCAATCACGATTACACTCAGGCTGAAAAATATTTTAATAAATGTTTGGAATTGTCGCCGGATTTTGCGGAGGCGCTGAATTATCTCGGCTTCATGTGGACTGATCGCGGGGTGAATCTGGAAAAGGCTCACGCGTTGATCGAAAAAGCGGTGAAGCTTGAACCGAAAAATGCGGCGTTCATCGATAGCCTCGGTTGGGTCTTGTTCAAATTGAATCAGCACGAACCGGCTTTGGAATATTTGCTGAAAGCGGTGGAGTTAAGCAAAGAACCGGACGCGGCGGTTTACGACCACATTGGCGATGTTTATCGAGCCATGAAACAAAATGAAAAGGCGCATGAAGCGTGGCAAAAATCTCTGGCCATTGAACCGAGCGAGGAGGTTCGGAAAAAACTTCAGGCCAATTCGTCGTCCCTGTGAAATTTAAATTTTCAAAACATTACACGATTGAGGAAGCCCACGCTTTGCTGCCGCAAGTTCGGGAATGGCTGGGGCAGATTCAATCGTTCGGGCACAGGCTGTCGGAGCTTGATGTCCGGCTGAACAGCTTGGCGGCATCGGGCAATGACGTGGGCGGCGATACCGTCAACGCGTCGGTCAAAATCCAATCCGAACTGCAAGCGGTCGCTCAGGAATTCGAATCGCGTGAAATCCAAATTAAGGATTTAGAACGTGGCCTGATTGATTTTCCGGCGCTGAAAAATGGAAGGGAAATTTTTCTTTGCTGGGAAAAGGACGAAGACAAAATCGAATTCTGGCACGATCTCGATTCGGGCTATCCGGGACGGGAACGATTGGAGTAACCCGCACCACTAAAACTTTACTGGAGCGGAAGATAAATTCTGCGTGGCATCAGGATCTGGACCCGCCACACAAATGCTTTCGATCCGAAGCGCGCCCTGCTCGCTCCCTTCCGGAAAAACCGGCTGAATCTCGACCGTGTGACGGCCGGGTTTGAGTTTGTCTGAAATCTTGTGCCAGAAAAATCTTTCACCGCCTCCGAATGGAACGGAGCTTGTCGGCCAGACGTCGTCTTCAGGTCTTTCTTTGTAGAAAATCGGATGGCCATCGACAAAAACCTTGAAACCCAACCCGTTTTCATCCGCCTCACCTAAAATTCCGACAAACGTCCCATTGAAATTAATTTGAAGCGGTTTTGCGCTTTCGCGAGCGCTGACATCGCAAAGTGCGACCTCATTCATCCAACCATTCGCCAACTCGACGGCTTCGAGAGTTGGACGCAATGTTTTCTCTATGCGCCATCCGCCGGGAAGTTGGGGCGAGGTTGGGAAAACCTGCAGACGATTTTTATATTCGTCTGCAAAAACCGCGTCGCGCGGCCAATTGCACAATCGTTTATTGCGGATGGCCTTTTCTAATCCATCACGCGCTGCCTCGAAGATAAACCTGTGCCCAAGATCGCTTGGATACATTTCACCTTCCGGCCAGATTTGGTCGCGATTGTTCAATTCGTTGCGCAGAAAATTTTGGATCACTGGAAAACTATTTCCGACGCCGGTGTGGTATAAGTTTCCCATTTCGAGATGATCACGAAAGCGCGCCGGCCCAAGGTGTGTCCAATCAGGACCAAAATAATTTTTCGTCCCCAGAAGGATTTGAACGACCGGGACGCCTTCATAAATCAGATCGCGCAGGATTCGTTCGTAACTGGCCAACGTTTCGCGGTCCGTCCCGGCCAGTTTATCTTCGATCGTAAAATCCATGAAAACCAAATCCGGTTTGCGGGCCAGAACATCGCGATCCACGCGAAACATTCCGAGTGTTGAACCCGTTCCGCCGATGGCAGCATCATGAAAAATGAATTTTGCGCTGGGATATTTTTGTTGCAGATAATTTTCCAGTAAAGCGCGGAAACTGGTGCGTTCAGGATCGCTCGCGCCGTCGCCCCAGGTCAACGAACCGCCGAAGAAAACCACTGACATCCTGTTTCCAGCATGAGCACGCGCATCAAAACTGGCGAAGGAAGCAGCGGGCCTTTCACGTTCAGCAACTGAAGTGAGTGAGAAAACAAAGAGCGAGACCGCCAAAGCTTTTCGCCAGTTAAAGAAGGTGATTTCTAATTTCATATCATTGCTTGGTGCCGAATTAATAGAAACAGGAGCGGTAAATCTCGTAAACATTTACTTTCCCGCCAATGAAATAATCATTCGCCGGAAACTTAAATGTTTGGCTCACGCGATCAAACGTCAGCTTTCCGGGCTGATCGGGCTTGTTGGGATCGTAAACGTCAAATTCAATCCCCTGCCCTGAGTCACGAAAATCGAACAACACAATGGCGTGATTGATCGTGAGTTGCGGAAAACGAACGAGATGCACGACGGCCAAACGGTTTCGTGCGATTGACTCGATCAAACTTTTACTCGTGGCTTTTTGATGACGGCGACTGAAGGGAAGCATCATTCGCCAATGCCCGCGTTGAAAATAACTTTTCCACGCGCCACCGCATTCCTCTTTGAGCAGGGTTTCTTCTGCCAGACTGAATTCGCGTAGGTTGGCGTATCCAGGAAAAATGATTTTCCTTCCATTGGACGGGTCTCCTCTGGAAACAACTTGGTGAACCAACTCACGATATGCGACCTCATCGACCAGCGGTTTTTCCGGGACAAACTGAGCGTTTTGAAAAAACTGTTTGGCGGAGTGAGCGACCACGAAGCAATGATGGGTGTAGTCAGGCTTTGGCTCGCGGCGGCGACTTTTCCATTTTCCCTCGGTGTCAAAAAAATATTCCCAAACCAGTTCGTTAGGATAACCGAAGCTATCTTTCTCAAAATCAAAGACGCGTGGTCGGCTGGCTCTCTCCAAATTCGCCGTCGCGCAACCAGAGAAGATAGTTGCCAGCGTAAAAACCAAAACGGCTAAACGAAAACGCAACCCGAAAAATTTTTGCAATGTCCACATCATGCTTGCCGCCAAGAGTATTCTTACGCTAACAAGCTGACAATGCTTTACGAACGCTGGCGGCAAGTCGCCCAGGATTTCCGAAACGAAATTGCTTTGCACGATGTTGTGAGCGGCGAGTCCTGGACATTCGCGCAACTGGCGAGCCTCACGGAATCCGGGGAACCGCTCGGTTCCTCCATGGTTTTCCCGCAAGGAATCTCGCCGAAATTCATTTTCTCGGTTTTACGCGCCTGGCGATTTGGAAAAATGGTGTGTCCGTTGGAAGCAGGACAGACGACGCCGTCATTTACTCAATTGCCGGCCAATTGTGTTCATTTGAAAATGACTTCGGCCAGCACGGGTGAAAGTCGTTTCGTAGCGTTCAAAGGGGAGCAACTCGCTGCTGACGCGGAAAATATTGTGGAAACGATGAGGCTACGTCGCAACGAACCAAATTTGGGCGTCATTTCTCTCGCGCATTCCTACGGTTTTTCCAACCTGGTTTTGCCGCTCTTGCTTCATGGAATCCCCCTCGCCCTCGCGGACTCGGCTTTGCCCGAAACCATTCGTCGTGCCACAAAAAAATTTGCGGCGATCACGTTGCCCGCAGTTCCCGCGCTTTGGCGCGCTTGGCTGGGCGCGAATGTCATTTCCAAAAATATTCGGCTCGCCATTTCCGCCGGAGCGCCTTTGCCGCTGGCATTGGAAAAGGAAGTTTTTGAAAAGGTCGGAATCAAAATTCATAACTTTTACGGTGCCTCGGAATGTGGAGGAATCGCCTATGATCGCAGTGAAACTCCGCGCAAGGATTCCCGCTTCGTCGGTCAGCCGATGAAAAATGTTCAAGTGGTTGTGAACACAAAAGGCTGCCTCGAAATTCGCAGCGCGGCCGTGGGGGAAACTTATTTTCCAACCGCAACAGAAACTCTCGCCCACGGATGTTTTCAAACCAGCGATCTGGCCGAAATAAAAAAGGACAAAATCTTTTTGTCCGGGCGCGCCAGCGATCAAATCAATGTCGCAGGCCGAAAGGTTTCTCCGGAAATGATTGAGACCGCTTTGCTCGCACATCCCGAAGTCGCCGACAGTCTGGTTTTTGGCGTCCCCAGCGAAGACGCCGAACGCGGCGAAACCATTGTCGCTTGTGTGGCGGTGAATGGCCGACTCACGGCGGAAATTCTGAAACAATTTTTGATGACGAAACTGGCGGCGTGGAAAGTGCCGCGGGAATGGTGGATCGTTGATTCATTGCAAACCAACGAGCGCGGAAAGCGTTCCCGCGCCGAGTGGCGGGAAAATTATTTGAAAAACAAGGCGGCAGGAGAGATGCGATTTTGAGCGCGCTAAAATGCGAAACAATTTCAAACCACCGCGATATTCGGCGTCGCACTTTGCAGGCCGGTGCCCGCGTCGCGACACTATTTGCTAACTCGCAGACGGCAAAAACAATGATACAAACGTTGGCGACATGATGAAATCGATCTCGGCAATAATGCAAATTTCATTGGAAAAGTTCACAAACGGCGTTTGCAGGAAAAGCGCAACCTTGTTAACTTTTCCTGCGCCGACGCACGTATCCCTGAGGGAATGCAGTCGAATCTGGTATCTTCCCGCACGATTTATATCGAGGAGTCCCTTCGCATGGATCTTCTTGGATTAGCTTTGCTCACCGCTCAAATTGATTTCCGCTTTCAGCAGAACTGTATCTCCGACCAAAGCAGAGGCTTGGGCTTGAATCAACTTTTCAAGTCGCCCGGTAATTTCAGCCCGCAACTGGATGATTTCACCTGGCCTTGCGGTGCCAAAAATTTTCACCGCACGCATCGCCGTTAACTTCAAGTTTTTCAAAGGCGGAATTTGCGGGTCGCTTTGCGCGATGATTCCGGCGAGTTGAGCGACGGCTTCCACCAACAAGACGCCGGGGAAAAGTGGCTGGCCAGGAAAATGGCCGCGCAAAAAATCTTCCGTGCCGCGAACGGTGTAAATGCCTGAACCAGATTTGCCCGGTTCAAGCGTGAGAAGTTGATCAACGAAACGAAATCCCGGTCCGTGCGGCAAATGCGTCAAAGCCGCCTGTAAAGAATTACTCACAAATTAAAGGTAGGGCGGCGTTGCTGCGCCGCCTGAATGTCAGGGCAAAGCAGCAGCTTTGCCCTACCAAAACAACTATGAATCAGTTTATTTTGTCCCGCCTGCCGTTCCACCACCTGCGATGCTGTCGCGCATTCCCGTGTCGGCCTGCACATTTTTCATTTTGTAATAATCCATGATGCCGAGGTTGCCGGAACGAAACGCTTCGGCCATCGCCAGCGGAACTTGCGCTTCCGCTTCGACGACGCGAGCGCGCATTTCCTGAACACGCGCCAACATTTCCTGCTCAACGGCCACAGCGGCAGCGCGGCGAACTTCGGCGTGCGCTTGCGCGATCAATTTATTCGCTTCGGCTTGTTCAGCCTGCAATTTCGCGCCGACGTTTTCGCCGACATCCACGTCCGCGATGTCGATGGACAAAATTTCAAATGCCGTGTTGCTGTCGAGTGCTTTGTCCAAAACGGTTTTAGAAATGCGGTCGGGATTTTCCAAAACGTCTTTGTAACTTTTCGCGGAACCGATGGTGGTCACAATGCCTTCGCCGACGCGGGCGATAATGGTTTCTTCGGTTGCGCCGCCGACGAAACGGTCGAGATTCGTGCGCACGGTCACGCGCGCTTTGGCTTTCACCACGATTCCGTCTTGCGCGACGCCGTCAATCGTGACACGGCCCGAAGCAGGCGCAGGACAATCGATGACTTTCGGGTTCACAGAAGTTTTCACAGCTTCAAGAACGGTTCGGCCAGTGCCTTTGGTTGCGAGGTCGATGGCGCAGGCGCGGTCAAATTCCAGATGGATGCCGGCTTTCTTGGCGGCGATGAGCGCGAGCACGACCATTTCGACATTTCCGCCAGCCAGATAATGGGTGGAAAGATCGTCAATCGTGAGAGGCAAACCGGATTTCACGGCGGTGATGCGAGCGTCCACGACCATGCCGACGGGAACTTTGCGCAATTTCAACGCCACAAGTTCAACGATGCCAACCGGCGCGCCGGAAACCAATGCGCGGATAAAGATGCTCAAAAAGCTGAACGCCCAGAGCACGAGGACAAGTATGAAAATGCCGAGGATGCCCCACACGATGTAAGTGCCTGGGATGCCAGCGGCGCCGAGAAGAACTGAATGTGTATCCATAATTTGAGTTGGGTTGTTGTTGTTGAAATTAAATTGCCCGCACCACGACCCGCAAGCCTTCGATGGCGACGACCTTAATTGGCGTTCCTTTTTCAATCAAGGCTCCTTCCGTGACGACATCCACGCGCTTGTCGTCGATGAGCGCGGTGCCGGAGGGACGCAAACTGGTAAAAGCCGTTCCAGTTTGATTGAGCAAATCGGGTCGCTCCGCGCCGATATTGCCAATGGCGCTCTTGGAAACGAATGGTCGGGCAAAGCGGCTGTTCGGAAAATATTTCAGCCAACAAATCGTGCCGACCACGAGCATAATAGCAACGCCCATAAAAACCCAATGGCCGGTTTCTGCGCCGAGGCGGGTGTAGGCAAAATAAACTGCGGCAATCAAACAACAGAATCCTATGATGCCCGCGACGAGGCCGGGCAAAACGGTTTCGAGAATTAAAAGAATCGCGCCAACAATAATCAGCGTGAGGACAAGTTCCATGCGGCGATATTAGGAATCGTTCCACATGGCGGCAAGAGGCAATTGCAAATCACACAGCATCGTAGCGCAGGTTTCCAACCTGCTGTATCGCCGATTTCCAATCGGCAGGCATCGGCGATTCCAGACGCGATTAACCTATCCAGCGTCATACAGGTTGGAAATCTGCGCTCCGTTCGCTATTTATGAGATGGCTTCGGAAAATAGTTGTGAGATAAGTTTTCGTTTCAAACCAGAATAAAAATTGGAAAAAATCCGCCAATGAAATTAGTCTCGACCCAAACACAATTTGCCATCGTTACCATTGCGATGCTGCTCGGCTTCGTTGCGTTACCTTCGATCAGGGCTGAAAGTCCACCGGGCAAAGCGACGGCAACAAACGGAGGGCGCATCGAGCTTCATCCGCGATTAGTCAGGAATAATGAAGTTTACGGAGTTGAATATTTGTCGGCAAAAGAACTGATCGGTTCGGTTTCATCCAAAGCGCCAGCGGGCGTTGAGTTGCGTCTGCCCGGCGAGCTGTTCAAGCCCTTGGAATTTCGAACGAAGAAAGAGCGCGGCAAAAAACTCGAACTCGGCCCGGCGAAAATTGGCGCGCTCACCCT
>JBDSLX010000029.1:0-4523 GCA_039916145.1 Verrucomicrobiota bacterium
CAGCTTGTTTCAACATGGAAGGCAAAGTCGCGCGCGTGGGATCGATGATGAGTTTGGCGTCGCCAGGCAAAACACCAGTGCCCTTCTTGCGCCAGGGATATTCGCCGGTCATCAACGCGTAACGCGAAGGCGTGCATGTCGCCGAGGTGGAATGCGCGTCGGTGAAACGGATTCCTTGCTCGGCGAGTTTGTCGATATTCGGCGTTTTGATTTTTTTTGCGCCGTAACATCCGACATCCCCGTAGCCAAGATCGTCGGCGTAGATGAAAATGACGTTGGGTTTTTCAGCGCCGGTTGCAGTGATGAGGGCGCAAAACGTAACAACTGCGACGACGAAAAATGATTTCAAACTTTGCATGGCGGGTGGGAAATTCTCAGGTTCCAATTTTGCGCGCAAGCTTTCCCATTGAAGTGTTGCTCAACGTTGAAAACACAATATGAACCACCAGGCACAAGAACACCAAGATGGCAGTTCCAGATAGCGACGGCCACAAATAACGTCTGGCAATCGGTGAAAACCCGAGGTAGAACCTTTCAACCTCAAGCAACACTCAAGGGAAATTATGAAAAACACTTCTTCCACCGATTTCTTCAACGGTTTGGTTTTTGGTTTCGACGTAGGCACCGGCTCTATTGGTTATGCCGTGCGCAAAGGCGCGGAGTTTCTCGATGTGGGGGTGTTGATTTGTCCCGAAGATACGGTCGAACTCAAAGGACGGCGCGGGCTTCGCCGCCAGCGTCGCACTCTGCGCAGCCGCAATTATCGTCGCAAGTGGTTTGCTGCCGAGTTGGTAAAGCTCGCCGCTTTATGTGGAAAACAATAACGGCGGGTTGGAAATGGCAGCAGGATTTGAAAGTTTGAATGATCCAATCGCGTTGCGTCTTCGCGCTCTTAATGGCGATTCGCTGAAACCGGAAGAACTTCATACCGCACTCGCTCATTTGTTTCGTCGGCGCGGTTACACCGAAGTTCCCTGGAAGAATCGCCCTGACGCAAAGGAAGATGGCGACGCAAAAAAGGAACTCGGCGAAATCAAATCAAAGATGTCCAACCTGCAAACAGAAATGCACGAGGCCGGGTGCAAGTTCCCTGCGCAATTGCTGGCGAAACGTAAAGCCGCTGGCGCATCACAACGCAGAGAAGTTTGGCCGCGCGAATTATTGGAAGCGGAGTTTCGCGCCATTGTCGCCGCGCAGACAAAACAATTTCCAAAGCTTGCCGAGAAAGCCGATTGGCTTCTCCACGGCGATCCAGATGAAATCAATCGCAACGGAAATACGTTTCACGTCTTTTTCAAAACCACGGAGAGCCGCAATCCCGGTGTCGTCGGGCTTCGCTGGCCGCGTTTTGACAATCGTGGACCGACTCTGGATTCTTTCCAGCCGGTGGACAACGAAGGTCGCCCGCTTCATGTGGTGCGAAAAAATAAACAAGCGTTTATTAAAGCTCAATGGGAACTCGCGTTGATGAATTTTCGGGTGCTGGATTGCGCGACCAACAAACTTATTTCGCCCGATTTGCCCAGCCTTCTTCGGCTCCGCGAAATTTGGGAAAACAGCAAACGAACGAAGAAGAAAAAGAATTCCGAAGTTGGCGAATCCGAAAACGTTTCGATTTCCGAAAGCGTTCTCAAGAAGTGGGCGAAAGAATATGTGAAGCGCTACAAACTGGTCGAAGGGCAAACAGAACTGACGCCGCAATCAGGAGCAGGCCGCGCTCGATATTGTTCTCCGACGCTGGAACTTCTGCAAAAAGAAATCAGCGCGGGGCGGCGCATCGATCCTCCGCAACCCATTCTCAAACGTTCCGGTGAAAATACACAGAGGGCTTTGGATCGTTATTTAAGCGACATCAAACATCCGCTGGTGCGCCATCGGCTTATTTTATTTCGTCGCTTGCTTGCAAAACTTACCGACAGATTCGGAACGCCCGACACGATTGTAGTGGAAGCGGTGCGAAGTCTGGCGTTGAGTCAGAAAAATAAAAACGAACTCAACAAGCGCAACGAACAATTTCGCAAAGAACGACAGAACGCCCGCGAAGAACTTTCGTCCACCGGGGAATCGACTTCCCGCCGCGCCCTTCTGCGTTATCGGCTCTGGCAGGAAGCGAAAGGCCGTTGCCCATTCTGTCTGGAAACGATTGAACGGACGGCTCTCGGTCACGGCGCGGATATTGAGCATTTGGTTCCGCGTTCCATCGTGGATTGTAACGAGGCGTATAATCTCACCGTTGCTCACATCAAATGTAATCGTGAATTGAAAGGCGACCGAATTCCGTTTACCGCATTTGGCGGCACGACCAAATGGTCAGACCTTAAATCCAACGCTGAAAAATCCTTTAAGGGGCGCAAGCTGGAAATTTTTGTCAGTGCGAACGCCGAGGAATTGATTGAACAAAAGGCCGACCTCGCTCATACGGCTTACATCGCGCGCGTGCTTCGCCATATCGCTTTGATTCAACTTGGCTGGCTAAATAATGAGGGACGCGATCCAACACCGGAGAAACAAAACTCTGCGTTGCGCTTCCAAGTCAGCAACGGGCAACTCACCAGCCGTCTCCGAAAAGCGTGGGGACTAAATCAAATTCTACATCCGCTTCCGCCGGGCAAACGTTGGGATGAACTTAGTCCCGAAGACCAAATGCAATTCACCGAAAAAAATCGCGGAGACCTGCGCCATCACGCGCTCGACGCGATGGTGATTGTTTGCACGTTGCCGTGGCTGGCACGTCGCACGCACGGCGCAAAAGATGAATTCGGTCGTCACGGCTGGTGGACGCAGGATGAGAAGCAACGCAGCAAAGCGGCCAATCCCCTTTTTCCCGGCGAAGGGCAGATGCACGATGTCGTTAAAAAAGAAATTCAAAAAGTCGTCGTTCAACATCACGTCTCGCGCAGCAATCATCAGCAAGCCTACGCAACAACGCTTTACTCAAAGAAGACTAAGGATACTTACGTTGCTCGCGAAACTTTCACCACGCTGACGCCGAAAAATCTCGGCAGCATTTGGCCCAAGGAATTCGCGGCTTACTGCGAAACAGCTTGGAACCATTACTCCGACGAAACGGCTAATCTTGAAAGCGAGTTAAAGAAGACCAAAGGTTGTGTGCCGGAAAATTTCACGCGCAAGCTCTGCTTCTCTCATTTTCAAAACTGGCGGGCGAAAGGCGGAATGGAATTCTCGTGGCCTGAAAAAGTTAAGATTCCCATTCGGAATGTGCGGCTGATTTCAGTGAAGGATGACACCGCCGTCGTGCCATTCAGTCCTGGAACTCACGCCTACGTCAAACGCACTGGCTTCAAGGAAGTACGGATTCATCTGGCGGAAGATGGAAAAAGTTTTGTGCCGGTATTCGTTCCTTATTGGAAAAATGACACGTCGATGTGTCCTCGTCCTATCAAACAGGATTCAAAACCAGTTGCAGTAATTCGACGTGGAATGGTTGTGGAAACAAAGAAGCCCTTCGCCACCGGGCAACCAGTCGGAAAATATCGTGTGCTTGTGACCGGGCAGGTTCAGCTAAAACTTTTGCCTCATCATGTCGCTAACAAAGAAGAAACTATTATTTCTTTCGGCTTCGGAAAAAAGGGCTTGCAGCCCGTCTGGTCAGATTTCATTCGCTGTCTCGGTTATGAGTTACCACATACTCCATCTTCTCAGCCATCATCTGCGGGTGCGGCTGAAGCTTGATCAGCTTCACATTGAAGATCGCGAGAACGGTACCGAACGCACCGTGCCGCTCGCGGATGTCGCGGTGATTGTCGCCGCCGCGCCGGATTTGTCTGTGACGGCGGGCGCGCTTCGGCGCATGGCGGAGTTGAATGTTTTGATGCTCGTCTGCAATGAAAAGTTTGAACCGTGCGTCCTCACCCTGCCCTATTATCGCGCCACGAATACGGAATTGCTTCGCCGACAAATCGAATGGACGCCGCAATGGAAAGAATCGCTTTGGCGACAAGTCATCACCGCCAAAGTTCGTAATCAAGCCACCAATCTCAGCCATCTTAAACGAGCGCATACGGTCTTGGATGAAATCGCGAAACGATGCGCCAATCCAAAACTTGTAGGAGACGACGTGAGGAGTCTCACTTCAAATCCGCCGGAAGATCAGAGCCTCGTTACCTCGTCTCCTACCATCAGCAAACCCTCACTTGCCACGATCACCGCATCCAAGCGCGCCGCATTTCTTTCCGATTCTCCCGCCGCCCACGAATCGCGCGCCGCGCGACATTATTGGAAACATCTTTTGCCTCGTTTGAGCGAAACGATTTCTTCGGGCGAGAAGCGACGAATCCCCGGCACGCGCGAAGGGGTGAACGGGATGTTGGACTACGGTTACGCGATTTTACGAACGGCCGTTTTACGGAGTTTGGCGGCGCACGGGTTTATTGCCGCGATTGGAATTCATCACGCCGCCAAAGCAGGCAGTTTTGCGTTGGCCGATGATCTCATGGAACCGTTGCGGCCCTGGACAGATCGTGAATTGCGACAATTTCTGCAAGGCGGAGAACGCCCGATGA
>JBDSLX010000030.1:0-2382 GCA_039916145.1 Verrucomicrobiota bacterium
ATTTTGGATCGGCTGGATCAACTCAATTTGACGACGAATACGATGATCGTTTTTCTCGGAGACAACGGTTTTTACCTCGGGGAACACGGCCTTGGCGACAAACGTTCGCTTTATGAAGAAAGTTTGCGCGTGCCGATGTTGATACGGTATCCGCGCTTGATAACGCAACCCGTCGTGCGAGATGAACTCGTTTTAAATATTGATATCGCTCATACGATTCTCGATCTCGCGGGCGTAACCGTGCCGCCTGAAATGCAAGGGCGAAGCTGGCGGCCATTATTGACCAGCGGCTCGGTTACGAATTGGCGGCAATCTTTTCTTGCCGAATATTTTCTCGAATCGGGATTTACCATTCCAACAACAGTTATCGTCCGGACGCCCACTGCAAAACTCGCGCTTTGGCCCGGCAACGATTCGTGGTCAGAAATGTTCAACCTGACGAACGACGGACATGAGGTTACAAATTTATTTAATATTCCGGCGCAGCAATCCACTCGAAATGCATTGCGCACCGAGTTTGATCGTCTGATGGATGAAACCGGTTTAGCCGCGCGACTGAAAAATCCGGCGCGCACCGGCAGCAATACTTTTCAAGCCAACATCACTGGGGGAATTGGGCCGCGCTATCAATTTGAAGCAAGCACCAACCTGCAAACGTGGACGCCGATCTCGGAAATTAAAATGAACGCCACGCAAACTTCCGCGACCGATACGAACGCTACTGGCGGCGCAAAATTTCACCGCCTGAACTGGATTTCGGATTGAAGATTTAAAAAAGGCTCAGTGCGCCACCTCAAACTTCATTTCGGAACGATCCAGATGTTTCTGTAGAAAACGGGATTGCCGTGACCTTGCAGAAAAATTGGTCCGCCACTTGGGTCTTCGTTTTTTTTATTGCCGGCCGTGGGTGAGGTCAGCTCAAGATTTTGATGAATGGTCACCCCGTTGTGTTTGACCGTGACGAGGGCGTTTTTGATTTTCTTTCCAGCGCCATCAAATTTCGCCGCCGTAAAATCGATGTCGTAGGTTTGCCAAACCAGCGGAGGAAAACACATATTTTCCGCCGGTTTTGCCTTCTTGTAAAAACCGCCGCACTCATTGTCTTCGCCAGTCAGCCCAAAAGAATCCAACACCTGACATTCGTAACGATCTTGCAGATAAACACCGCTGTTGCCGCGATCCTGTCCACGGCCCAGCGGTTTGAATGGAAGCAAAAATTCCAGATGCGCGGTGAAGTTGGTAAATTCCCGCTTGCTTCTGCAACCCGCCGCAAGCAAATGACGTTCGTCCATGCGGCCATCAATCCAAGCCCCAACATTTTTTGCACTGTGTCCTTCAAATAAAACAACCGAGCCTGAGGGCGGCTTCGCGGCGAGCGTCGGACTTTTGCGCTCAACCTTTTCCATCGTCCACGGCCCGCCGCTCTCGCTTTTGATCGTGATTTTTCCGTTGTCGAGTTCCGCGCGATAATCATTGGTTCCAGTGAAAACAATTTTATCTCCTTCCCGTCGTCCGTTTGTTTCCACGCGCGATTGTTTGTCCCAACCCGCACCAGGTAATCCGCCTTTGTAGGTAACCATGCGAAAATTATCGTCGCCGAGCGCAATCACCTGCACCCCACCCCACTCATTTTTGTATTCGCCTTGGTCCACGTAATCCCGACCCGCATCCATCACTTCGAGAAACGTCTTGGCTTTCGCAAAGGGGGATTTTGTTTTCGCCTCCTGGGCAAAACAAACCGTGGTTGCGAGAAGCAGGAAAACGATGGAGTAGATTTTCATTTCCTGACGTTGTGTGTCCGCGCCGTAAATTTAAAGCAGAAAATCTTCACCCCCTTCCACGCATTGACCGAATCCCACTGAAATGCAATGGTTGCGATATGAAACGACTCACGGCCTATGGAATTGCTCTGGTTTGCGCCCTCTTCTTTTTGACCGCTTGCAAAAACACCGTTTACTCCGCCTACGAAAAATTCGGCGTTTACAAACGCGACCTGCTTAAAAAGAACGTTATCGCCGCGCGTGATGAACAAAAAGATGCGCAACAGGAATTCAAAGACGCGCTCACCCGCCTCAAGGAGATTACAAATTTTGAAGGCGGCGAATTGGAGAAACGTTATCGCGGTCTGCAATCGGATTACGACGATGCCGCCAGCCAGGTGAAAGGCGTGCATGAGCGAATCGGAAAAGTCGAAGACATCGCCAAAGACCTTTTTGTCGAATGGGAAAAGGAGAACCAGCAAATCGGAACTGAATCTCTCCGCGCCAGCAGTCACCGACAACTCAGGGAAACGCGTGATCGTTATCAGGAGATGATTGCCGCGCTGAAGAAGGCCGAGTCGAGCATGGACCCGGTTTTGCGCAAACTTCACGACTACGTTCT
>JBDSLX010000031.1:0-24356 GCA_039916145.1 Verrucomicrobiota bacterium
GAAAATCCGAAGTCAGAAATCCGGACTTCTTGCGAAACGTTTTGTTTCGCGTTGCAATCATGGTATATTGTCGGGTTCAAAATTTAAATTTTCGGTGAATTAACTGTATGCGAATGAAACCTCAAACTTGGTTTTTGTTAAGCCTGATGCTCTTCATCGCGGCGGCCTTTTTCTGGCGGCTCGGTGAAGACCGCGTCGCTCAACGAAACGCGAAGCCGAAAATTTCTGCGGCAACCAATAAAATAATCCCGGCAAAGCGTGAAGTTCCCGTTCCGGTAAAGAGTTCTGCGAGGAAACTTTTGTCGGATTCAGAGACGAATTCTACGGCTAATTCCAGTTCCACGAATGCGCCGGAGCTTTATCCGCACCGGCTGAAAAATACGTCTCAAACAATCGACCAATTGGTTCACAACGACCGCGCAATCTTGTTGCGCAACGCGCTCATTGATACGGCTGCGGGCTCGGTAAAAATTCCCGACGAACTTCGTGCCAAGGGTGATCCGGGTAGTTACATCGTTCAGGCGCGCAGCACGGCAGATGTAACGTTTCGCGCGGCGTTGCGCGAGGCAAAGGCCGAAATCATTTCGTATGTCCCTAACAATGCTTATCTGGTTCGGTTGCAAAGCGGCGGAGCAGAAAAACTGATGGGAAACAGAGCGGTGCGATCCGTTTTGCGCTACGAACCTTATTACAAACTGGATACCGATTTGCTGGCCCTGGCGATGGATAAAAAACCATTGGCGCCAGAAAAAATGTTGCGCGTCACGCTGTTTCCCGGTCAACGCGACTCCACGGTGGAAGCGTTGAAAGGTCAGGCGAGAGTGGTGGGCGAAGATTTAAAAAGTTCGCCGTTCGGCCCGGAATTAATTCTCGCTTCGGCGGATTTAGTTCAATTGGCGAACTTGCCGCAAGTTCAAGAAATCGAACCGTTTTACGATCGGGAAGTGATGAACGATTTGACCAGAGTGCGTGTGGGCGTTTCGACGAACACGGTTACGGCGGCGAACTATTTGGGTTTAAGCGGCTCGAATGTTTGGGTCAACGTCAATGACACGACCATTGATAATTCGCACCCGGATTTAAGTCCGCGAATTTTTCCCGCCGCCGGAGTTGGAATAACCGACCCAAACGGACACGGGACACACGTTGCTGGAATTATTGCGAGCAGCGGTGTCAATAGTCCGAGCGGTTCGCAACTTACGAATGTAAATTCATTGCCGAACGCGAACTTCCGCGGCAAAGCGCCCGCAGCGTCCATTCTTTCACTGGATATTTTCGCAGGTTTGTCTGATGCCGAATTGCAAGAAACTGCTGGCGCGTCCAATTATGTCGCGCTGAACCGGCTATCGCCGCTGATTTCAAACAACAGTTGGGGCTACGGCACGCGCACGTATAATTCGTCTGCCGCAAGTTTTGATGCTGCGGTTCGCGACGCGCTTCCCGGCAGCATTGGTTCGCAACCGATTGCTTATGTTTTCGCAGCGGGCAACAGCGGACAAGGTGGCGTGCCGGGAACGGTCATCTCTCCGGGCACGGCGAAGAATGTTATTTCTGTCGGCACGTTGGAAAACAAACGCAATATTACGAACGACGTTGTTCGTCCCAACGCGGCTTGTGTTATCGTCACGAACAAAGAATTTCTTGGATTCACCGATAGTTCCAATCAAGTCGCCTCCTTTTCCAGTCGCGGCA
This sequence comes from Verrucomicrobiota bacterium, assembly GCA_039916145.1. Classification (GTDB taxonomy): domain Bacteria; phylum Verrucomicrobiota; class Verrucomicrobiia; order Limisphaerales; family CANJXF01; genus CANJXF01. Next base: position 1,693 of record JBDSLX010000031.1, read on the forward strand.
ACGTCGGTATTTCGCAGGAGGGAACCTTCGGACGTTTGAAGCCCGATATCATTGAGCCGGGAACATTCATTGCTTCCACGCGCTCGCAACAATTTGATGAAGCCAGCTATTACAGCCCGCTGCACTCGGATACGAGAAATTTTTCAGGTTTGGTGCTTGATCCGATAGCGACAAATAATTTTGCGCTGTTCGTTCCCGACAATCCTTGCAACGAGGGGGCAACGCTGAGTCTAAGTATTGATGCTTTCATCAGAAGCCCGATCTCCACAAATCAGCGACCGCTCCTGATTTATGTGGGAACAGCGCCTAATCCCTCGGCCACTGCGGGAAATTTCGTAGGCACGAATAGCGTCTTCATCCCGCGCGCAAGTTTACCGCCCGGTGCGCTCAACAACATTCTTTATTACGACATCGTCAACACCAACGGCATTGAAATCATTTATGATTTGCAAACCTCGCTCGTGCTCTCAAATGATTTTGGAAATTTTTTCCAGGTCCTCAGCAATCTCAACGGCTACCTTGCGCCGAACTACATTTTTGAGTCCGGCACCAGCATGTCCGCGCCCGCGATTTCTGGAATGCTGGCCTTGATGCAGGAATTTTTCGAGCAACGTTTTCAGATCACCAACAGTCCCGCGATGATGAAGGCGCTTCTGATCAATGGCTCTCGCCCAGTAGTGACGGAGCCAGGTCAGGCAGGTTACGACCGCACCCGTTCTTTAAACAGCGAGGGTTGGGGATTGCCGGATTTGCGCAGGATACTTCCCACCAATAGCACCCCGGCGGCGTGGCCAGTTCAGTTCTTCGACCAAAGTACCAATTCCGCGCTCGCCACAGGCGAACGGCAGGATCGTGTGGTGACGGTGAGTGGGACAAATTCTGCGTTGCGAATTTCGTTGGTCTGGACGGATCCCCCCGGAAATCCAGCGGTCGGCGTCAAACTCGTCAACGATTTGGATTTGATCGTAACCGCCGTTTTCACCAACGCATTCACCACCAATGTCACGACGAATGTTTATTTCGGAAATAATTTTTCTGGAGGAGACTTCACCCAGCCCACTGAACTCGGCACAAATTCGTTAAGCGCGTTCGACACCGTGCGTGATTCAGTCAATAACGTGGAAAATGTTTACATCAACGGACCGGTCCACGGTTCCTACACCGTGTCTGTTGTTGCCAGACGGGTGAATGTGAACGCCGTTACCGCGCACACCAATGCGATTGCGCAGGATTTTGCGCTGGTCATTTCCAGCGGCACCGGCACGAACGCACCTTTCACGGTGACGACCAATGTTGTTCCGGCGAACACGAATTCGTTTGTGACTGTGGTCTCGAACGGTGTGCCTTTATTCACGCAACGCGTCGGCGCGAATTCTCCTATCCAAAATGTTAACGCGAATAATTTGACGGACGGCACAAACACGCAGTGGGCTTTTTACGTGCTGAATAATCCCAGCAATTTTAACAACATCGCCTTTCTGACCTTCCTACCGCCGAACCTTTCCGGCGGAACCAACACGGTTCCGGGCAGTCGTCGTATCGTCGAAGCGGACATCGACATGTACGTTTCAACTGATCCCACGCTGACAAACTTGAATCCTGCTGCGATTGCCGCTGCGGACAAATCTTTGAATCGCGGCGGCCAGGAATTGATTGTTTACACGAACCGGAACGACGCCGTTTTCTATGTCGGCATAAAATCGGAAGATCAACGCGCGTCGGAATTTTCGTTCTTCGCCATCGCCAGCGAGACACCGTTTGGTAACGACGACGGCAACGGCAATTTGATTTTGAATGGTGTGCCATTTGGCGGCGTGGACATTCCGGATGGCTCGCCGGACAATCCGGGCGGCGTGCCTTATCTGATGTTTGCCACCAGCCCAATCAAAATCGGGCGGATAATTGTCACCAACACCCTCACGCATGAACGTATCGGCGATTTGATTGAGACTTTGACGCACAACGACATTTCGGCTGTGTTGCTGAACCACAGTTTTCCAGACGGAATTGAGAGCGCAACTAACCTGACACTGATCTATGATGACAGCGGTTTGGGCGACGTCGCAGGCAGCCGTCCGACGGACGGTCCAGGCAGCTTGGTGGATTTCGTCGGCGAAGATGGCGTCGGTGTCTGGACATTGTATGCGGAAGACAATGCGGTGAACGCAACGGGCAGAGTTGACGCCATCAGCATGTTTATCGAGCGCGCCTTGGATACGAATTCGTTGATTGATGGAAGCGGGTTTACTATTTCCGGGGGCATTCCTCCCGGAGAATCGCGTGCGATAAGTTTCATTGTGCCGCCCAATACAACGAACATGATTATTTCGATTTCACCGAAGGAAGGCGCGCTCGATACCGTGGTACGCCGAGGCCGATTTTCCCCCACCCGCGCACCGTATGTGGACAAGGGAACAAATATTGTCCCGCCCGGCGCTACCTTGACCGTCAATACCAATGACACTCCGCCGCTGGCACCCGGGCGGTACGTTTTAAGGTTGTTCAATGACGGCGGTGTTTTTGTGAACTTCACCGGCTTCGTGAAATTTGAATTGGATCTGACGGCAAGGTCATTTCAAACTTTCCTCGGCGGCCCGACCCCGCTTCTCGATGATGCGGTGACAAATTCCATCATCAACGTGAACCGCATTGGTCGCGTCGTGAACGCCGAGGTCGCGGTGCGAATCGATCATCCGCGCGTCTCTGATCTCGTGATGCATTTGGTCAGCCCGGAGGGAACGCGCATCCTGCTGGCGGAAAACCGCGGTGGCTTGAGCACAAACGGATATGGCGCGAGCAATTTAACGGCGCAGACAAATACCGCCGACGCGCAAATTGATGGTGGCGCCTACACGAATATAATTTCCACCACCTTGAACTCAGGAATCCTTAACATCAATTACGAGTTCTTCGATGTTCCGGATACTCTCCACGTTTATTACGATGGATCATTGATATTTGATTCTGGCCTTATTTCAGGTTCAGCAACTTTCTCCGTTCCATTCGGTCCGGGCATTTCTACGAACATTGTTATCGTGATAAACGAAGGAGGTAATGCGGATCCTAGCACGGCATGGCAATACACGGCCGAAGTTCTCAGCGGCCAGCTTATTTACGCGACCTTCTCGGAAAACACCAACCTGGCGCGGGTCCCAATCAAGTTTGCCATTCCGCCGTTCGCCACCAATATTCCTGGATCAAACATCGTGACTTTCATGACGAGCGATTTTGAAGCGGACGCGCCCGGACTTTACGCAAGCCCGGCGGCTGTCGATAGTTGGAATGTGCTCACCAATTCAGTGACCGTAGAGAATCTCCCGGGCGTTGCGTATCGCGGAACTAACTATCTTAATCTCGGCAATGGAACCATCAGTCGCACTTTGCTGGCCACCGATCCAACCAAACTTTATAACTTAAGTTTTGGCTATCGCCGCGCACCCGGCAGTCCCATTGGCGGAGCAAGAATTTCCATCGGCGGAATTTTCACGAACGATTTTATCGGCACGGCTGGCTGGATTCCTTATTCACAATCCTTTGGCGGCAACTCAGGAGGAATTCCGCTGCAACTGGACGGGACGCTACCCAACATGCTGTTTGATCGCTTCGAGTTGATCGAGGGTGGCGACAAAAATTATTTTCTCCCCGAAGAATCGTTGAGCACGCTCATAGGAGAGCAGGCCCGTGGAAACTGGAAATTGGAAGTTTGGGACAATAGAGCAGGGCAACCTGTGGGCGCGGCCAATTTGGTGAGCTGGCAATTGCATTTGACATTTACCTCGTCTAACGCGACTGCGATTGCGTTGCAGAGCGGCGTAGAAGCGACCAACAATTTCGCCAATGGAGGCCAGATAACCTATTTTATTATCGACGTGCCGATCAACGCCACGCACGCGACCAACACCTTAATCAGTTATGGTGGACCCCTGAATCTGTTCTTCAATCAAAACGAGTTGCCCGTGGGGAATCCGCGATTCGGTGATTTCACGCTGATGTCTGGAACGGTGAGCAACGTTTACGACCTTAACACCTTAACCGGACCGCCCTTCCTTCAACCTGGTCGCAGATATTATCTCGGCGTTCAGAACGTCAATCGCACTCAAACCAATCAATTCTCCTTGCGCGTGGATTTCGATGACACGAACAGTTTGGTCGAGGTCACGCCCTTGACTAACGCGGTGCCGCTTTCGACCAACCTTCCGCTTGGTTCGTTTATTCAATATTATCAATATGATCTTTCCAACAGCGTCGCCTCCATTGAATTCAAGGTGTTCGGCCTAAGTGGGGATGTGGAGTTGGTGGTGCGACGCGGCACGTTGCCCACTTCCAGCAATTATGATTACAAGAGCGCTTTAGGCGGAACAAATGACGAGATTCTCAACGTCTCCACACCGCTTACAGGCCGTTATTACCTCGGAGTTTACGGTTTTCTCCCGACGAATGGGATTACCTACACCATCATGGCGACTGAAGGGGGTCCTGCGGCCGCAGTGTTTGTTTTCACCAGCTTTCCCGTGACGGTTCCAGGCGGGATTGAAGTGACTGCGAATACGATTGTGGGGCGCACCTACGAATTGCAGTTTTCTACCGATCTCATTACTTGGAACATTGTCACCACCGTCACCGCGACGGCGACTTCAACAACCTTTTTCGATCCAACTCCGCCCGGCACACAAACCGCGCGCTTCTATCGTCTCAGGCTCCTTCCTTAAAATGCTGATACGATTCCTGAGCGAGGCTTGCGATTGAAACCTGAAGAAGGCAGGTTTTTTTTTGCTCGGTTTTTAACCGTAGTGATTTGCGGAATACGTCCGCGCTGCGCTGCTGCCTCACACGCCCTCCATTTCCAAACGGAATGTTATGCGCTCCGATCTTGAAGCTGCTTAAAAACCGCGCGCGCTGTTATTCCCCGCGCCGCATCAAACGTTGTTGTTTAATTTTCTCACGCGCGAGTTGCGGATCGGGCTTAAACTCAAGCGGGTCGCTGACTTGCTCACCTGACCTGGTTATCAATTGACCGTCGCGAGCAGTCAGGTCGTCCACTTGATAGAGCTCACCGGTGCGCCCGCCAACGCGGTTGGTCGTGAATGGATCGTCGAAGTGTCGGAAGAAAGCTTGCATCTCCTCATAGTTGAACGGGCGCGATCCGCGACGGCCAAACACGACCGTTTGATTTCCGGTTTCGTCAGCGACACGGTCACGGTCGAGACCGCGTGAAACAGCAATTGCTTCTCCGTGCGTTTTGTAAGTAGCGATGAGCTTCGGGTTCGGACGCGGGCTGAATCCCATGTGACCCGGCACATTCTCCGGCGAAATCATTTGCAGGACGCGTAACCCATTTTTCCCATCAGCAACGAGCGCAAACATCGAGGCGCTGACCGAACCGATTTGCACCGCGCGAGTGTCGTTAAGCGCGCCCTCGGCGTTGAATATCTCAACGAGCTTTGGCTTCTCAGAATTTTCAATGTCGATGATCGCCAAACCTTCTGCGCCATTGGCAACGTAAGCGTAAGTTCGCGCGAGATAAAAGCGTTGCGCATTTTTCAATGGAACAAACGCGCTCGGAATAAGTCGCGGTTTCGTCGGCTCGGAAATGTCGATGACTTTCAAACCATCGTCGTCCGTGACAAAGGCATAACGAAATTGCACCGAGATGGCGCGCGGGTTTTTCAGGTTATCGCTTAATTCGGCGAGAAGCTTTGGCGCGACGAGTTCGGTATTGCTCAAGCCAAGCACGAATAATCCATTTTTCCCAACGACATATAAATTTGTTCCCGCCATGTAAGAATGCATGGCGCCAGTGAGTTTTCCATCCGGGTTAAAGCGGATGATTTTTTCCTTATCGAGAAAATTATTTGCTGGATCGCCATCGACGAGTGTTCCGACGGAAACCATCACCAACCCTTCCTCGCGGTCAGTCACAAAAACCCAGGCGTAAATTAAACTGATCGGCTGCTCCTCATTTTCGGGCAAGCGCTTGCGTAACGGATCGATCCCCAGCGTGCTTGGCAGCGTTACTGACGTTGCGTATTTTGTGCGGACGTAAGTTCTCTGGCCCAGGGGTGAAACCGGCGCGCTCACGATGCGTTCGGAAAATCCTTTCTGATCAATATTGGCGACATCGAATACTTCAAAACCACCGGGGCCATTTGCGGTGTAAAGATATTCTCCACGCAAAGTGAGGTCCAAAATTTCTTCGCCGTGATGATGATATGCTTCCTTAAGTTCCGACTTTGCACCGAGATGTTTTTGAAAATTACTGGGATACGCGAGCTTCTGTAGATGACTGCCAATGGCGGCTTGCGGTTCTTCCTGCTCCGTCCAAACCACGCCTTCGAATCCATCCTTGCCTTCGCCAACATACGCATAGCGCCCGAAGAAATTTACCGTGCCATTTCCGTAGCCAAGAAGCTGGGTCATGACCGCGTTGTTATCGTTCTCTTTCGAGATGTGGCAGTCAGTGCAATTCTTCGTCGTGCCGACGCCGCTGGTAGTGTGCGCGAAATGCGGATTGAACGCCTGACCAGAATAACCTTCCGCCGAAACAGTTTGTTGCTGCGAATAAAACCATTCGCGATTCGCATTTTGCGAACCGACGATCACCGCGCTCGACGAACGAAGCACCGCGAGGCGATTACTTTTCACCGTGCTGTCTTTGCCAAGCATGAATACATCATCACGAACCACCTGCGGATTGTAGGAAGTGAAATTGCGGCTGGTCGTGCCTTCGTATTTGTTCACTGGCATCCTCTGGTTGGCTTTCATCGGCAAATGGCAGCCAAAACAACTTGTCGCCCAGGACGTGTGGCAGACTTGACATGAAATCGAAGAATTGTCGTGCGCGAGATCGGATTTGCGCTCGCAAGCATTTCCCCAGGTCTTCCCGTCGCGCTGAATCGTTTTCGCATAACGCGACTTCGGATTGTAGTGCGAGGAAGTGGGATCAATGGTATCTCGCGTCTGCGGAACTTCCCATTCCATTTCAGGACTCATCATCGAATGTTGAATGAGTTTTTTTCCGCTCCACTCGAAACGTGGCCCCCACGGAGTTGAGCCGCGTGCCAAGTCAATTTTTCCGCCGTTACCAGTTGTGACGAGCGTCGGACGTTTATCAATGGTGCCGTGGCAATCGATGCACTCAATCGTCGTCGCAGCGCGCGGTTCGCCGTAAAGTTTTCCATTGCCGTGAACGTCCGTTTCAAAATGGCAATCGACACACTGCATTCCGCGCGCGAGATGCACATCCTTCAGATGAATCGCTTTGGAAAACTTGTGGTCATCGTCGTGCGGAATCACGTTGTCATCCAAATCCAACAGATTTCCTTTGCGATCTTTTTTGAAGACCGCGCGGAAAATCCAGCCGTGTCCGTGGTAATCCGCAAATTGGGTGTGTTCCAGCTTGGGATTTAGCTCCGCAACTTTTTCCAGGAAATCCAAATCGCCCCATAATCCGCGCGCGGCGGCGGCTTCGGGATTTTTTTTCAAGGACGCCAGCATCTCGGTGTCGGTCGGATTTTTCTGCTTCTTGGGATACATCCGTTCGCCGTCGCTTTCCTGATCCCACCAGGTGTAACCGAGATATGGATTCACAAATAAATTTCCCTGATGCATATGGCAGTTCATGCATTGGCTGCTCGGAATTGAACGCGTGAACTCGTGCTTGATTGGATGGCCGCGTTCTTTTTTTGAAATCATCGGGTCGTCGCTGAAGCTCAAACCTTGATGGCCGTATTTGGAATACCAGCCGGAATTTGAAGGAGAACGGTCATTCGCATAAACCACATGGCAAGCCGTGCAGCCGCTCGAACGGTAATCGCCGGGATGATCATTCGATCCCATGAAGCCGAGGAGCGGATCATGCAGTCGAGTTTTTTGCAAACCGAGAAAAACTGGATCAGTGCGATTCAAAGTACCGAGTCCGCGCTCAGATAAACGACGCAATGGTTTTCCCGGCGGTTCAAAAGCATTCGGAATTCCAAGCTGCGATTGCTTTTCCCCACCGCGCTCGAAGATGCGCAAGATATTTCCCGGGTGGCTGATATTGTAACGGGGCAGGGGATCAAGGAATGGCAGCACTCCATTCGTGCGAGTTTCTTCAGCGCTTGGTTCGTAAGGATTTTTCAGTCGCAACGGTTCGCCATGCAAACCGTACGCCTGGCCATAACGATAATTTTTGTGCGGTACACTTCCGTTGTTGTAGAGCGCCGCGCCCCAAAGCATCGCGCCGTGATTCATCATGCTGTTTTGCACGTGCTCGATGGATTCGCTATGACAAAGTCCGCACGACTCTTGCGCGACACGCAAATCGCCGGGATTGACGAAGCGAATAAATTCCGCCGACTCGTGATTGAGCAGCACGGTTGAGTCGCTTGGATTCGCGGAACTTTCCCAGAACATCGGATTCTCCGGCGCGATGTGCGCTTTACGTTGCGTCAGTCCGGGCGTTGGATTTCCGCCATGACAATCGGTGCAACCGAGCACGACGTTCGGTGAATTGTGCATGTCCTTCGCGCCTTTGTGACATTCCAAACAGCCGCGGCTTTTCGCAAACGCTTCTTCGTGAGTTTGATCAATTAAATTTCGTTCCTTCGCCAATTTTGTTTTTGGCAAATCGTGCGGAACAGAAATTGAGGGGCCGTACCCGGAGTTTTCCGCGAAGGCGCTTGTGTAAAGAAATGCGAGTAAGAAAATCAGCAATCCGATTTTTAAACCACAAAGGCACGGAGACACAGAGGGGAAAACCCGTTGCAACTTCTGACTCTGTGTCTCTGTGCCTCTGTGGTTCATTTCCATTCGCTTAGTAAGTAAGTGTCACGGCGATGAGTCCGCTGTAAAGAAAATCATCTGTCTGTCCGCAGCGACTCGACGAGTTATAGCCGGGGACAGGATCAGTGTTGCGCCGGTAAATATCACGAAAACCACGTCCCGGAATCAGAGTGCCGAATCCGGCGGAAATAATTACGTTGTCAGTCAACAGCGGGCGATATTGAAAACCAATGCTCAAATCAAAACCAATTTCTGGATCAATCTTTTCGGTGAGCAGCGCGGTTTTGATCGGGCTGGTTTCTGCGAGCCGAATGTAATTTGCGTTGATGAAACTCCGCAGCTTTGGCGTGACCTCGATTTCTGCTCCAAGGCCGTAAAGAAAAACGCCGGGGTTCACGAAGTTTGCCTGACCTTCTGTTTTGCTCGTGCGCAAATTCGGAACCAAACTGCTCCGCGTTTTAAATCCCACGGAAGTTCCCGCCAGATTGAATCCTTGCCGCACGTAGTAACTGAACGGCCCGCCCGTGAAATTCGGATTATCCAAAATTGTGTCGAAGCCATTCGCTTGTCCATCTTCTGCATCGCCGTCGCCGGACGCATAAAAAAACGACGCCTTGTAACGAATCCAATCGCGGTCGTAGGAAAATTCGACCGCCGCCATTTGCGCGTTGATGTCAACAGGCCGACCCGCCAATCCGTTGAAATCGTCGTGACCAAAAACTTGATAGAACGCGTGGTTCACATTTAGTCGGCCAATGTGTCCGTCACCGGCCCAGCCCAAATAATAGGCATTCACATCATGCGGAACCACCGTTCCAAATGGCGCAGGCCGAACCAGATTTCCATTCCTGTCATAATGTGTTCGTCCTTCGTCAAAGTTGGCGTGAAAGCTCAGTTGCGCCGTGTAGCCTTTCGTCAAAAAATCCTGTCGATAAATGTTCGCGATTAGCACGCGCTGGTCGCGTTGATCGAAAAGATTCAGCTCGGAATTGCTTTCCTTCTCACGCATGTCGAGCGCCATCAAATTGTATTGATAACGATTGTTGTCGATGTTGCCAAAAAGCCTTCCGCCGAAATTGATGTCGTTGAAAATGAATCCGCGAAAGTCGCTGTTGAAAACTTGATTACCGACGCGCGCAGCAAAGAAATCGTAGTTGTCCGACAAATCGCCCAGATGCAATTCGGCAAAACCTTCCTGCAACGCCCACCACGAACGCTGGCGTGTTTCGCCGCTCGATGGATCAGGACTGATGACGCCGGTTTCCTGCGTATCGACGTAATTGACGTTGAACACCGGACGCAATCGCACCGCCCAATGCACCGGCTGAAAAACCGTCTCGCCTTCAAACAAATCAATCCCCAGCGAAAAATTATTAACCACGAGCAACGATTCGCTTTGCCCAAAAAACTCCGCACTGTTTGGCCGCGAGGAACTCACTCCGCTAGGCGTCGGCAAACGCCGCGCTTCAAATACCGTTTCCGATTCAGCGGTCAGATTCAGAAAAATATCCTGACCGATAATCGGCAAATCGCCTTTCAACATACTTTGGCGATACGGATGCCAAAGGGCGGGCGGCGTGCCGTACGGCGACTCTGTGGTGTTGCCGCTCGTGTAACGACGCCACGGCGTAAATCCAATTCGCCAACGATTCGTGACCGGCTCGGCAGTGGTCGGATATTTTTCCCGATGGCCAATCGGATAATCTGGATTGTGAAATTTGTGTTCGGGCTTTTGGTTTGCGCGAGTTTCTTCACGAGGTAGTTTCAAGTTTTCTGGAAGCGGCTCCAGTTGGTAAGTGTTGGTCAAAGTGTTTTCGACCGGAACAATTTCCCTGCGCTCCAAAGTTTTCGGTGGAGAAATTTTTTCACCCGCCTTTTTTGGCACGATGCCATAATTCGTTTGGAAAAAACTTTTCGTTTGTGGCGGCAGCGACTTCAGCGTCGCTCCAGGATCTGGATTGAAAAGATAATTGGTTGCCGTATTAACGCTGTTGGTTTGGCGCGATTGATAAATAATTTCATTGGTCGCCTCGACGGGACTCGGCAATGCAACTCCTGCATCGGGATTAAAAATATCAGGCTCTGAAGGCGGTTCACCTTTAAAAACTTTTTGATGCGGCTTGATTCTGTCGGGATTGGGTTGCTCCTGTGATTGAGCAAAAAGAAGATTCGGCGGCGCAACAAATAAAATGATCAGCGCGAGCCAGCGCAGACCTTTGGTGAAAATGCGCGTGTGGAAATGCATCAGAAAAAAAGCGGGACTGATGATTTGTTTCGCGTTAAAAATTTTCGCGTTTGGCGCACGGCTTTATATGTGATAGCAACTAACAAACTTAAGCTACTAATTCCAGAGTGAAATCCAGATTAAACATCTTCGCTGCGCAGCTCGTCGCGCTTTCTTTAACGCTCATGGGACTTCGCGCCTCTGCCCAAATGTCTGTCGTCGAAGTCGAACAGGTCATCGCACAAGCTGCCACTCGCGCTAATGAAATTTCCAGCAACTCCGTTATCGCCGTCGTGGATCGCGAAGGTTTTGTGCTTGGCGTTTGGGCGTTGAACACTAACTCGCCGATTTTTGCTTTGGATGTCGAGGATGCGATTACAAAAGCGGGCACCGCGAGTTTTCTCAGCAGCGATCAACATGCGTTTACGTCGCGCACGGCTGGATTTATCGTGCAACAGAATTTTCCGCCGGGTGTGAAGAACAAGCCAACCGGCCCGCTCGTCGGTGTGAATTTTTCCAACCAATCTTTTTCCGATGTGAATCGTTTTAAAAATCCGAGCACCTATTCAACGAATGTTTTTGGCGGCAGCGGCACAAATGGTGGAATGATTGGGCCAGTCGCGGCGTTGAGTGGTTTGGCTGGTTCCCCGGGCGGCGTTCCGCTTTTCAAAAATGGAAAATTGATTGGTGGCGTCGGTGTTGCTGGAAATTCGCGTCGCGTTCGCACCGGAGTTCCCGCGCTCGACGACATTCAAGTCGTGCAAATTCGCGACGTAGATGAAGATGTCGCGCTCGCCGGACAGATTGGTTTTAAACCAGCCGAGAAATTTTTCGGCACACACGTTTTCATCGATGGCATTCGCGTCCCCTACGTGAAAAGCGGAACGAAGTTGAACAGCCGTCCATTGACACCCACGAATGGAAATTTTCTGGCGGAATTCCTCCCGACCGATTCGCCGCCGGTCGATTATCCCGAAATCGTTCTTAACGGAATCACGAATGAAGTGCGCGCGCCGATCATCAACGATCCGATTTCGGGATTGATTAACGGCCAGCCGCGTTTGACGGCGGACGAAGTGGCTTCGATTCTCACGCTCTCGGCGCAACGAGGGAACATTACGCGCGCGGGAATTCGTCTGCCCCGCGGACAGAAGGCGCAGGTGTTTATTTCCGTGGTGAACAATCCGAACGCGGATGGAATTGCGCCGATAGTTCTCGGCACCATTCGCACGCTGGGTGCGACGATTTTCAGTTGGGATGTTTCCGTCCAGAAGGCGCGAACGGTGCTGTATTTTTCCGAGCCGAGCCGGAACTTGTTTTCCATCAGCTATCTTGCGATGTCATCACGCACCGTTGGATTTCTCGCGCAGAGCAAATATCCGCCCGGCATCACGAAAACCGCGCCCGGACCTTTTCTCGGTTTACAGGAAATGTTTTCTCGGTTTGCGCCCATTCCGTTGACCAATATTTTGAACGGAGTCGTTGCCACCAACTTGCCTCCGATTGATCCTAATCTGCCAAACGGCATCACGATTTTTCCCGGTGGTTTCCCTCTATATCGCAACGGCGTGTTGATTGGCGCAATCGGTGTCAGCGGCGATGGAATTGATCAAGACGACATCATCGCGGCGTCGGGCACGGTGAATTTTTTGCCGCCGGAAAATATCCGCGCGGATCAATTTCGTTTTCGCGGCGCGCGCTTGCCGTATGCAAAATTTTCGAGAAATCCTTCGTTGTAGAACTGTCTTTACGTTGCGCGGCTCAAAACTGCTGTAGCACGACCAAAGTTTGCGCGAAGAAAATATTCCTTATTTCAAAAAGACACCCGCGATGGCGGCGTTAAGAAGTGTGGCGACGAAGCCGACGAAGAGTGCGCGCAAGCCGAGTCGCGCCAAGTCGTGTCGCCGGTCGGGTGCGATTGCGCCGATGCCGCCGAGTTGAATTCCGACGGAAGCAAAATTAGCAAAGCCGGTCAGGGCAAAAGCTGCAAGTGTGTAAGAGCGGGCGGTCATGAAATCGGGCGTGGCTTTCCAGCCTTTCATCACGAGATAGGCATAATGTTCGTTGATGGCGAGTTTTGCTCCGAGCAGGCTGCCGACTTTGGAAATGTCGGCGTATTCAATTCCCATGAGAAAAGCCGCCGGTGAAAATATCCAGCCAAAGAGTTTGGTGAGAGAAAGGTCTTTCGCCACCAGCCCAAGGATGGCATCGAACATGGCAACGAACGCGATGAAGACGATGAGCATGGCGGCGACGTTTAACGCGAGTTTCAAACCGACCGTCGTGCCCGCAGCGGCGGCATCAATGCCGTTGACGTAAGGGGATTTGTCGTTATGCGTGTGAACCGATCCGGCGGTTTCGGGTTTGCCGACTTCGGGCATAAACAATTTCGCGAGATAAAGACTGCACGGGCAGGCCATGATGCAGGTCGTGAGCACGGCGACGGGATCGGCACCGTAATTGATATAGACGACCATCATTCCGCCGGAGATGTGCGCGAAACCACTGGTCATAAGCGCGAAGAGTTCTGACTGCGTCATGCGCGGAACGTAAGGTTTCACGATGAGCGGCGCTTCCGTCTGGCCCATAAATACATTAGCCGAAACCGACAGCGTCTCCGCGCCGCTCGTGTTCATGAGATGCACCATCACGCGCGCCATCAGTTGCACAATCTTTTGCAAAACTCCGTAATGGTAGAGGACGGTGAAAAATGCCGAGACAAATAGAATTGGCGGGAGTGCCTTAAACGCGAAGATGAACAGAAATTCTTTGCCGGGATTCAAGGCAATGTCGCCGGGGCGCGCCAGATTTCCGAAAACAAATTCGCCACCCTTATCCGAAAAACTGATGAAGTTGACGACGAGAATTTTCGCTGCCTCAAACGCGCGATGTACCATTGGCACTTTGAGCACCAGCACAGCGAGAATCACTTGCAGTGCGACACCCCAGCCGATGGTGCGCCAGTTCACGACGCGCAAATTCGACGAGAACATCGCGACGAGGCCGAAAAAACAAAAAATTCCCACAAAGGCCTGACCGCGCAGACCGATGGCGTCGCGCAGCGCGTAGGCGGCGAAGCCTAAAACCAAAATTGCGACAGCGATCGCCAATCGCCAGCTTAACGGCGTCGGCGGTCTTGGTTGAGGAATTTCTGCGGAGATCTCTTTCGCGTCAGCAATGGGGGGCGTCGGTTCGGATGCCTGCATTGCGGGAGAAGTTAGCGAGAATTTTTACGGGAGTCGAGTGTCGGTATTCCGGAATTTTTTTGCCAAAGCATTCAACAAATCAAGGCAACGTATGTCTCCGCGCCTGCTGTTATTCTTAACTTTTTTTCTTTTTCGCTTTAGGCGCGGCGGGGTCGCCGTCACTGTCGCTTTTGCCAAAGCCCCACAGCGGTTTGATCAACGTGGCATTCCAGGCGTCCCACTTGGATTGCAGTTCCCTGGCTTTGTCGGGCATTTGCGTGAAGAGATCTTTGGTTTCGCCGATGTCGCTGGCGAGATTGTAAAGTTTCGGGCCGGCGATGGGTTGATGGGCTTTGCCGGTGCGCGTTTCAACGTTGCTGTCGTAACGAACGAGTTTGAAGTCACCCATGCGAATGGCCATTTGTTCGCCGAAACGCCAATAGAGCGCGTCGTGCGGCGCGGATTTTTTCTCGCCAGAAAGGAATGGCAGAAGATTCATGCCGTCGAGGTTTTTTGTGTCGGCCCCGGCGATGTCGAGCGCGGTGGCGGTGAGGTCGAGTTGGACGGCGGGTTTGTCGAAGACGCCGGGTTTGATGTGATTTTTCCATGAGACAACAAAAGGGACGCGAATGCCGCCTTCGAGCGTGGTGCGTTTGGAGCCGCGCAATGGTTCGTTGATGGAACCGTTGACGGTGACGCCTGGCATGTTTGGGCCGCCGTTGTCGCTGATAAAAATGACAAACGTATTTTCTTCCTGCCCGGTCTCCGCGAGTTTTTTGCGAATGCGCCCAATGTTTTCGTCCATCGCGAACATCATTGCGGCATAAGTCTGGCGTTGCTTGTCTTTGATGCCCGCAAATTTCGCGAGGCGGTCGTCGGTCGCATTCATTGGCGTGTGGACGGCATTGAAAGCGAGATAAAGAAACCACGATTTATCTTTGTGGCGTTCGATGTAGCTGCAAGCTTCGCGGCCAAATGCGTCGGTGAAATATTCTTCGCCCGTCGCGGGTTCAGTGCCGCGCAACATGCCATCCCATTTGAAATAATTATGCGAGCCGCCGAGAAAACCGAAGAACTCGTCGAAGCCGCGTTTCTGCGGTTGCATTTCGGGCAGATTGCCCAGATGCCATTTTCCGACGAGGCCAGTCCTGTAGCCAACAGCTTTGAGGCGATTGGCGATGGTTTTCTCCGTGAGCGGCAAGCCGGTTTCGCGGCTGGTCGGATTGAATTCGTGACCAAACTTTTGCTGGTATCGCCCGGTCAAAAGTCCCGCACGCGTCGGCGAACAATACGGAGCGGAAACATAACCGCTGGTGAAACGGACGCCAGACTTCGCGAGCGCATCGAGGTTCGGCGTCGGAATATCTTTGCAACCGTGAAAACCAACATCGGCATAACCCATGTCATCGCCGACGATGAAAAGGATGTTTGGTTTTTTATTTTCAGCAGCGATGACGTGGTTGAGAGAAAGCGCGAGAGTGAGAACAGAAAAGAAAACGAATTTGAGCAGAGACATATTAGTTATGAGACAGCGCGAGGCGTGGTTTGAGTTACAATTTTTTTGATAAAGTAATTTATTCGCAGCGATTTACTGCTTCAACATCAGAGCGTCGGTCAGTTTTGTTGGCGAAGAATGAAACCCGTGACACGTCGCGCAATCGTTTCGCGCGCCGCCTTTTGGACTGTGGCAAGTGACGCAGTTTGATTTCTTCGGTAGCAAAATGTCTTCGGTCTTTTCGCTTTTGCCAACTTGATGGCAATGGATGCAGTCCACGGTCAAATGTTTTGAATGATCAAATCTGCTGCTGCGGACGAACCAGCGGTCGGGGATTTGCGGTTTCGTGATTTCAGGAACCAATTCGGCGCGCGGCGAGACTTCGTGGCAATAAGCGCAGCCGGGATAAAGCGCGCGTCCGTCGGGTGAATTATTTTCGCCGCTGAAAAAAACCTGCCGCTCCAGAGCTTCGCCGGTGCGAAATTCCTCGCGCAAGGTGCGCATTTGGTTCTGCACGAAATTATCCAAAGCACGCTTTTCTCCGATGCCATTTTTCCGGCCAAGATCGGCGTATTGAATTTCCAAACTGCGCAGAAAAGCGCGCGCCGTTTCGGGATTTCCGTGTGGCAATTGCAAACCGGGATTGTTCTTGTCGAACTGAAGCGAGTGACATTCGCGGCAATTGTTTTCAAAAGAAATTCTTTGGTAAAAAGCCCCGGCGGCATCGGGCTTGTGGCAATTCGCGCAGGCGAGCATGGTGCCATCTTTCTTGCGCGCGGATTCGGAGAGATGAAGGCGATGATTGAACTTGAGGGTGTTCGGGTCTTTCAAGTTTTCCGCGTGAACCTGAAATTCGGGATGGTCAGCGGCAAAGGAATGAAAAACTTTCGTGTAACCATTCTCCGGGCGGAACGCTTTGAAAAGACTTTGGCCATGTTCGGAACGAAAATGAAACGCTTCGGGCGGAATTGATTTCCCTTCTTCAGCCGAGGCGCTCATAACCTCGCTGTCGGCGTGGCAGGCGTTGCAATTCGCGCTGTCGGGTTCGTGCATAGGGCCGCTGCCGAGATGTTCGCGGTGACACGCAGAGCAGGAAAAATCCTTAACGACATTCGGCTCGTGAAAGTTGTGTTGCGTGTGACAACGTTGGCAGGACTCGTCAATTCGCGTCATGAACTTGTCGTGCGATTCAAAAAGCTTTTTGAATTCGTGTGGCGCGGGATCGGAGGCGAAGGCCGCTTGCGACCAATGGCTCGGATCTTTCCCGGCAGCGCGGTGGCAATCGGCGCATTGAGTGACGGCGTGTTGCGCGGAGATTTTTCCGGGCGAAATAAATTTCAAACGCGCCGGGCTGTAAAACGCGATGAGCAATCCGGCGGCAGTCAACGCGACAATGCACCATGTAAAAATTCCGCGCTTCGAGCGCAAGGTTCGCGCCGGTTGGCATCTCGGAATCGCGCGGCTGCAAGTTCCATCCGGCATCGGCCCGTGTTCGCAAGGCCCGCCAAATTCTTTTGGGCGGGTGCATTTGAAACGACCTTTGGTTTCGCCTTCGCGAGTTTCGAGCGCTGGTTTGCATTCAAAGGTGGCGCGGCAATGTCCTTTTGCGTCTGGCCCGACGCGGCAGGGTTTTCCCTCCTTGGCCCAGCCACAAACCCAGTCCTGGTTCGGGCGCTCGTATTGGTTGGAATCGAAATCGGGCGAGGGGAGTTGGTCTTTCATCGCGCTCCTCCTGAAAACGCATAGATGAGAACAACGTGAATGACGGAAAAAATCAAAAGGCTGTAAGTCAACGGAATGTGAACGAACAACCAGGACTTCAAAGTGATTTGCAGCGCGCGATGGTAATCGAGTCCATCTTTTTGTCGGACAAGTTCAGAGAGTTTGTTTGCGGTGGCGCGTTCCTGTTCGTTTAAAAAGCGATTCAAGTCGGAGATTTTGTTGAGCAAAGAATTCACCGGACTACGCACTTCCAAGAGGTGCAGCCAAAAATTTTGCGAGCGATCAAAAAAAGTTTTTAGATGGCGCAAATAAAAATCGGCGAGAGTAGTGGAGTGCGCTTCAGGAACGGATTTGAGCGCGAGCGATTCGGCTTGTTCCTGCAACGAACGGCGAATTGCGGGAATACGTTCGAAGACAACTTCGCCGCCGCGTGTGGTAAGGCGTTTTGGAATCATGCGCGAAAAAAACAGCCCGAAAATTCCGCTGGCTGTAACGAGGAGATAAAGCACGGCGAGAATAATTTCGAAAGTGCCAGTCGGCATGCGAAAGCGAATGTGCAAACCGAAAAGCAAAATCGTCAACAGCCCGGCATAAATATGAAATTGCAACCAGCCTTCTGAAGTTCCCAATGGAAGGAATGGAAGTTTTTTCCGCCCGTTGTAAAGTGAGAGAATTACGATGAGCAGAAAAAGCAGCCATCCGTAGATGTAAACCAGCCGTGGCAAAACCGGCGCGTAAATCGAGTGAGCCAGAAAACCCGCGCCCACCAGTAACGCGAGCAGAGTCAGGACAACACCGCGTCGTTTTGCATAAGAAGTCATCTCTTGAGCCACTCTGCAAAAGAATCAATATCGTTCAAGTTCATTCTTTTGAGAGCGCCGTGCGGACAGGCGCGTTCGCACGAGGGTCCGCCAAATTGTTCCACACATAAATCGCACTTCGTCGCTTTGATGATCGGCTTCATTTCCTTGTCGATCATGATGGCGCCGTCGCCGTCGCGAATTTCCACCATACGAATTGCTTCGTAAGGACAATTGTTCGCGCACGTGTTGCAGCCGATGCAGGTGCTTTGGTTGATGACAACTTGTCCACCAAATGCGTCGCGATGAATTGCGCCGGTTGGACAACCGATCATGCAAACCGGGTCAGCACAGTGCATGCAGGCATTGGCAATCATGATTTTTCCGCTGATGGGACCGTGCCGCAAAAAACGCGGATTATTGTTATGCGTCGAAGCACAGGCGCGAACGCAATCATCGCAACGGGTGCAGCGATCCAAATCAATGACCATGGTCGCGGTGCCGTTGAAGAAACGGTTCTCCGTCAAAAACTCCAGCATGTCGGGACCAATTTTTGCGCTTGCGTCGATGTCGGGCAAAATTTCTTCATCATTGGATTGCGTTTCAATGAGAGGCGGCAAATCGCTTTCAGGAACAGTTGGCAGAACGATGCTTTCCAGAATGGCGGTTGGAATAATTAAAATGTGCGTATAACCGATGACGCGCAGTGTGTATTGCAGCGGGATCGGTTCGTCAGATTTATTACGCCAGTTGTGCGCGATTTCCTGAAAGCCGTAGCTCTGTCCGCCGCCGAGATAATTCAACGTGCGATGGCCATGGCCAAATTTCTGGCTGAGTCGCGCGAACCCGGCGCGAATCAAAATCATGCCATTGGGATAATCGCCCTCCTGCGAAATCACTGGCTCTTGTTGGACGAGGTCCGCTCCGCCCGCTTGCGCAAGACGCTTGTAATCGCCCGACCAATCGTAATCGCCGTAAGTGCCGAAAATGGTTTGGTCCATCACCTTCTGCAATTGCTCATCGGTCAAGCGCTGGAAAATTGGAATCTCGCGTAAGTGCGAGGAAAGAGCGCGCTCGCGATAAATTTTGTCGATGTGTCCGCGAAGTTTGTTGTCGTAACGCATCAAATCGCGCAGCCCTTGCCAGCGGATTTCGAGAAGTTCGGTGTTGTCTGCATCAGCGAAAACTGTGGCGGTGCGCGGCATACGACTCAACGCGGCGATTTCTCCAAAAAATTCTCCGGCATCAATCGTCGCGGTTTTGTGTTCGTTCAAAATGCGCGGGATGTCCTGGAGAAAAACTTTTACTTCGCTGTTTTTGTCCTGGCGCGCGGCGACGCGTGAATCCTGCTTCAGCTCAAAACGTTTGCGCGTCTCAGGTTCATTGGAGTTAGACCACAACTGCGCGAGAGAACGGAAAATCCCTTTCTTGTGTGAAACCGCGCGACCTAAAACTGATGCAGGTAGATCGGACAAAGCTACTCGCACGCTGCCGGACAAAATCATGAAGGCCGATGTGCCGTAATCTCCAGCGCGCACGATGATTTCTCCGCGCCGAAATTTTCGCAGGCGCGTGTCGTGTTGCAAAATGTCGCGCAATGAAATGCGTTTTGGAAATTTTGCTTCGTCCATTTCGTTGAAGGGCGCGAACGACAAAATGCGGTCCACTTCGGATGTCGGCATCTCTGCGTCAAACGAAGCATCCCAGCGCTGCGGTCGATCTGAAATAGTTGGAGAAGCGGGCATGAAAATTAAGCATCCAAAACCAAATCGGTTTTTGGTTTGCAGATGCAGGTCAGACACGAGCCATCTTCGGAACTGGCTCCGTGTTCGGTGACGTAATCGACATTGCCGGATTTGATGGCGACCAAACACGTTCCGCAATTTCCCGCGCGACAACCGGATTCGATTTTGATTCCAAGTTCGTCGGCCAAATCAAGCAGCGAGCCGAGTTGTGGTTTCCATGACGCAATCTTTCCGGTGCGACTGAAGTTGACTTGAATTGTTGGCGCGCCCGCTTCGACGACAACCTTCGGTGCTGCTTTTTTCACGGTGGCCGGACCGAAGGCTTCGAAGAAAACAGCCGAATCAGGAACGCCCCACGTTTCCAGTCCGTCCGTGATGCTTTTCATAAACGCACCGGGACCGCAGATAAAATATTCGTAATTATTCGACGGCAAAAGTTTCTTCATCAAATCAACACTGACGCGTTCGGCGTGTTGATAATCGCGACCCGCTTCTTCGGTGGGCCGCGGTTTGCTGAAACAAACGTTGAGATGAAAATTCTCGTGTTCAACCGCCAACTTCAATAGGTGGTCGCGCTGAATAAATTCGTCGCCGTTGCGCGCGCCGAAGAAAAACCAGATTTCGCGTTTCGAACCGCTTTCGAGCAACGCGTTGGCCATGCTCAACATCGGCGTGATGCCAACGCCGCCGGAAATCAGCACGACCGGCGTCGGTTTATTGACATCGAGGAAAAAATGTCCACTCGGCGCTTTGACATTGAGAATGTCGCCTTCGACGAGCGTGTCGCAAAAAAGATGAGAAGCAATTCCGTGCGGAATGCCGGGTTGATCAGGCGGCGCAACCGCTTTCTTGATCGTGACGCGATAAAAATCTTTGCGATGACAATCGGAAAGCGAGTAACAGCGAATCACCGGTTTGTCGCGTCCGGGAACATCGAGTTGAAATGTAAGATATTGACCGGGCTTGAATGCAGGAAGCGGTTTGCCGTCATGCGGGGCAAGATAGAATGAGAAAACGTCTTCGCACTCTTTGACCTTGCGCGCGATTTGAAACTTTCGAACACCGTTCCAAAGCGCTTTGCTCTGTTCCGCCTCGCGCAATTGCGCCGCCGCCGCTTTGACCATGAGCTTCAGCCGTTCGCGGGAAAGCTGGCGTTGTTCTCTCTCATGGAAAATGGCGCGCGCGGAAGAATAAAGCATCAACAGAAGTTTGCTCGCCAACATGCCGAGCAAAATCAGGCCGAGAGAAAGCCCGATATTTTCCCGCACCACTGTCTGGAACTGATTGATAATGGATTGCATTGCTGGGGTGAATTGTTTAACAAACGGCGCGTGCCGAGTAAACTTTTTACTTCATCAAATCCTTTTTTCGGCGCGCGATTAGTTTTCAAAATTTTCGTTTTACTCGGCTTCGCTGTAAACGTTTTTGCGGCAGAAACGAACGTGAGTTCCACGCCAAAATTTCTGGGAATGAATTCGTGCAGTTCGTCGAGTTGTCACGGCGGCGCGACGGAAAATCGCGATCAATGCGTCGTTTGGTCGAAGCGGGATTTTCATTCGCGCGCTTTCGCGACGCTCACGACCGCACGCTCGGAGCGAATGGGCGAAGTATTAAAAATTGAATCGCCCGTGAAAGACGCGAATTGCACGGTTTGTCACGCGCCGTTTCAAACTGTTGCGAACTCGCAGCACGCGAAGAAATTGGACGCGACCGTCGGTGTCTCTTGTGAGACTTGTCACGGCCCGGCGGAAAACTGGTTGCGCAATCACACTCGACCGGATTTCACGCACGCCGATCGCGTCAACGCCGGAATGCGCGATTTAAAAAATCTTTACGTGCGCGCGAATACTTGTGTCGCTTGCCATCAAAATGTTTCGAGTAATTTATTGGCGGCTGGCCATCCTGAGTTGATTTTTGAATTGGACGGGCAGGCGGTTTCCGAACCGAAGCATTGGAGAGAGAAAACAAATTGGAACGGAGCGCAGGCGTGGTTGGTCGGACAAGCAGTGGCGTTGCGCGAAATGAGTTGGCAACTGGCGCGCGAAACATCTCCAAAGGAAAATGAAATCAATCGCTGGAAAGGATTGACCTGGCTGATGGCACGAACCGGGGAAGCGGAACCGAGTTTGCCAAGGTCGCCAGACACGAACTTCAGACCGCTTCAAGACAATTTCGCGAAGGCGCAAAAATGGAGCGATGAACTGGCCCAAGCCGCCGCGAAAATGTCGTGGCCAGAGAATTTAACTCGAACAATTTTGGCGTCGCTTGCGGATTCATCTAATGGAATTAACGATCCCGTTGGCAGAGCCGTGCAGGCGCGCCGGGCCGAACGATTGGTGCTGGGATTGGATCGGCTCGTTCTCGCTTCGGATAAAAAGCTCCGTTCTGCGCTGGATGCGGATGTGAACGAACTCTATGCGCTGGTTCAATCCCTGCCTGATTTCGATCCGGCAAAGTTCGCACAAGCTCTGGAAAAATTTTCCAACAAGTTGCGCGACTCACGCTAGAATTCTCAGCCACACATCATTCGGTTATTCCACGTGCCACGCATGGAGCCGGAAAAACTTCGGCGATGGCTGGCTCTTAACATTGGGAATGGTGTAATTGCGGATACTGCCGTCGCTATTCAGGCTGGTCCAAGCCACCGGAGGCGTCAGATTGGTCGCCTGCTGTAAAAGGACGTTTTGATTTCCACCCCAGGAAAGGTATAGGTCTGTGCTGTTTGTGATA
>JBDSLX010000032.1:0-8837 GCA_039916145.1 Verrucomicrobiota bacterium
TCATTTCGGGTTCTAAAAAAAACTGGCGTCCCCTCGGCGACTCCTTAACATCATCAGACAATTGCGCTTCGCCGCTTTGCATGAAAGCTAAAATTATCATCACACCGAAGAAGGCCGTTCTTGATCCGCAGGGAAAAACGGTGCAGAACGCGCTCGAACATATGGGCTACAAAGGTCTGGGCGCAGTGCATGTCGGAAAATATTTGGAAATCGAATTGCCCGGCGGCGACAAGGAAATCTGGCGCAGGCAAATCGATGAGGCTTGCCACAAAATTTTGAGCAATCCCGTGATTGAAGATTATAAATTTGAGATTGAATGAAACGAACCGGCACCGACAATTTTCGCGAGTCTGTCATCTCGACCCGTCGTGCTGTTGTTTTAGGGACATGGGATTTTGCGCGCGTCTTTTTATTTTGGGCTGCCCTCTGCCTTCTGTTGGCGTTCGGATTGTTGTTCTTTCTTTCCGGTTCTCCAGACCTCGCGGATTTTGGGTGGAGGATACAGTTATTGATTTTTGGAAATGGCGACACAACTCCTTGATAATCCAAGAATGAACTTTGCTGTCCTCCAATTTCCCGGTTCGAATTGCGATCAAGACGTCGTTTACGTTTTGAAAAATGTGCTCGGCCATTCCGCGCGACTCGTTTGGCACAAAGATAATTCGCTTGGCGATGTCGATGCGGTATTCATCCCCGGCGGATTTAGTTATGGCGATTATTTGCGCACGGGCGCGATTGCTCGTTTCAGCCCGATCATGCAAGCGGTGCAAAATTTCGCAGCGAACGGCGGGCATGTCCTCGGCATTTGCAACGGATTTCAAATTCTTTGCGAAGCGGGACTTTTGCCCGGGGCGCTGATCCGCAATCGCTCGCTGCAATTTCGTTGCGAAAATGTTTTCCTGAAAACACTCACCAGCGATTCATCGTTCACAAATAAAATCCCTGCCGAAAAACTTTTGCGCATTCCGATCGCTCACGGCGAAGGGTGCTATTTTGCCGACCAAACCGTTTTGGAAAATCTGAAGGCGAAAAGACAAATTCTCTGGCAATATGCGAACGAAAAAGGCGAACTCTCCGAGCACTCCAATCCAAACGGCTCGTTGTTGAACATCGCCGGCGTTTGCAACGAAGCCCGCAACGTAGCTGGCCTTATGCCGCACCCCGAACGTGCCAGCGAATCGCTCCTCGGCTGCGTGGATGGCCGATTGATTTTTGAAAGCCTGATCAATTCGCTGCAAAATAAAAATATGGCAAAGGCGGCGTGATCCCCAAAATCTGTAACCCAGTTCGTTTTAATGGACATCAATGACATTCATAAAAATTGGACCGATCTTGGGCAAGATGACGCGATGTGGGTGGTTTTGACCGATCCCAAAAAGAAAGGCGGAAAATGGAGTGAGGCGGAATTCTTCGAACATGGCCGGGAAGAAATCGGTCGTGTTATGCGAAGCCTCGAAGAAGCGAAACTTCCAGTTCGGTTTGAAAAAGCATTGGACTTCGGCTGCGGCCTGGGTCGGCTCTCCCAGGCGTTAGGAAACTACTTCACCCATGTCGATGGAGTGGATGTCTCCGCCTCGATGATTGAACAGGCCAAGGCTCTCAACAAGATGCCGGAAAAAATCCATTATCATTTAAATGTAAAAACAGACCTCAGCGCGTTTCCTTCGGAAAGCTATGATTTTATTTATTCCAGCATTTGCCTTCAACATATCCCCACAAATTATCAACTCAGTTACATTTCAGATTTCATGCGCCTCCTGAAAGATGGCGGCATCGCTTATTTTCAAACGATTCACGCGCATGGCTGGCGCAAGTTTGTGCCGAATGTGGCGACCGACCTTTTTCGAAAATTAAAAAATCGAGGGAAAGCTTTTATTCCAATGTATGGCGTTCCAGCCTCTCGCGTTCGCGCGTTGATTGAAAGAGGAGATGGGATAATAAAAATAAACCGGGCCGTGAATTATGGAGGATGGGAATCACGATTTGTGAATGACATTTTCGTTGCCGAGAAACGGCTTGTTGGGAAATTTTAGCAATGAGCGATCCCGCAATTACTCCAGAACTCGTCAAAAAACACAACCTCACGCCGGAGGAATTCGAGAAAGCCAAAGAAATTCTTGGGCGGGAACCGAATTATACCGAATTGGGAATTTTTTCGGTGATGTGGAGCGAGCATTGTTCCTACAAGAACACAAAACCGTTGCTGAAAACTTTCCCAACCAAGTCCGCGAAAATTCTCGTCGGCGCGGGCGAAGAGAACGCCGGTATCATCGACATTGGCGACGGACTTTGCATCGCGTTCAAAATTGAATCGCACAATCACCCCAGCGCAGTGGAGCCGTTTCAGGGCGCGGCGACGGGTGTTGGCGGAATTGTGCGCGACATCTTTACAATGGGAGCGCGCCCGGTTTGCGCGGTCAACTCGCTGCGCTTTGGGCCGATTACAGAAAAAGAAGTGAGTGAGAAAGTGGGAAAGTGGGAAAGTGGGAAAGACGCTCCATCCGGCGAAATCCCACCTGCTCACTTTCCCACCTGGTCACCTGCCGCGCCGCCAGCAGAAGTGATGAACAATCGTCGTCTGTTTGCCGGAGTGGTGAGCGGCATTGCGCATTACGGAAATTGTTTCGGCATTCCGACCATCGCGGGCGAAGTTTATTTCGACAAATCCTACGAGGGAAACCCGCTCGTCAACGCATTTTGTCTCGGCGTATTGCGTCACGAACAAATTGCGCGCGGCGCGGCCAAAGGAATTGGCAATCCCGTTTTTTACGTCGGGCCAGCGACAGGTCGCGACGGTTTGGCGGGCGCGGCATTTGCGTCGCAGGATTTGACGGATGAATCGGCGCAAGGACAACGCGGCGCGGTGCAAGTGGGCGATCCGTTCATGGAGAAACTCGTTTGCGAAGCGTGCCTGGAATTACTCGCGACGGATTGCGTCGCCGGAATCCAAGACATGGGCGCAGCGGGTTTGACTTGTTCCACTTGCGAAACCGCTGCTCGCGCCGGAACCGGAATTGAAATCGAACTGACGAAGGTTCCGCAACGCGCGCCGAACATGACGCCTTACGAAATCATGTTGAGCGAATCCCAGGAGCGAATGTTGATCATCGTGAAACGCGGGCGCGAAGCCGAAGTGCAACGCATTTTCGACAAATGGGATTTGCCGTGGGCGGAAATTGGTTTCGTCACTGAGACGGGAAAAATGGTGGTGAGAAATCACGGTCAGGTTGTTGTGGAGATTCCCGCAAAAAAAATCGCGGATGAATCGCCGGTTTATCAACGTGAGTCTCGCGAGCCGGAATATTTGAAAGCGGTTCGTGAATTTTCTTTGGATAAAATTGTCGATTGCCAATCGCCGCTTGCCGATTTGAAAACCTTGCTGGCATGGCCAAGCATCGCTTCCAAGAATTGGATTTATCGCCAATACGACCACATGGTCCGCGATGGCTCTGTGGTTTTGCCCGGCTCCGACGCAGCGGTAATTCGCATCAAGGAAGATTCGTTGCCGGTCCTTTCGCCGGAGTTAAAAACCAAAGTTAGCGAATTCAAAGGCGAGAAATACATTGCGATGACCGTCGATTGCAACGCGACTTATGTTTATCTCGATCCTTTCGAAGGCGCGAAAATTGTCGTCGCTGAAGCCGCGCGAAATCTCGCTTGCTCAGGGGCCTCGCCGCTTGGCTCGACGGATAATTTGAATTTTGGCAATCCGCACAATCCTGAAATTTTCTGGCAGATCAAAGAATCCGTGCGCGGATTGGCGGAAGGTTGTCGCGCGTTTAACGCGCCGGTCACTGGCGGAAACGTCAGTCTCTACAATCAAAATCCGAGCGGGCCGATTGATCCGACGCCGACGGTGGCGATGGTTGGGTTGATCGAAAAACCAGAACACATCACGACGCAATGGTTCAAGGACGAAGACGACGTTATTATTTTGCTCGGCGACATTGTGGACAAGTCTGATCCGTTGCTCGGCTTGGGCGGCTCCGCCTATTTGCAAAAAATTCACGGAAAAAAAACCGGGACACCACCGCGCTGTAATTTAGAAGTAGAAAAAAACCTTCATGCCACCCTGCTCGGTTTTATTTATTCAGGCGTTATCAAAAGCGCGCATGATTGTAGCGATGGCGGCTTGGCTGTTGCGCTGGCTGAAAGTTGCATCTCACAACAAATCGCGCGCGAAACGCCTCGGCTCATCGGCGCGGAGATCGATTTATCCACCTTCAAAGAGGTTCGTCTCGACTCGCTTCTGTTTGGCGAATCGCAAAGTCGCGTCGTCATTTCCATCTCCGCGATGGATGCAGTCAAAGTTTTGGAGCGCGCGAAAATCTTGGGAGTCTCCGCAACTCGGTTGGGCATCGTCGGCGGAAACGAGTTAAAAATTAAAACTTCTTCCGCCGAATTCACATGGCCACTGGCTGATCTTCACGATTCGTGGTGGAATTCAATTGCTCGCGCGATGGCATAATAGAACGAGGCTAAATTCGCCCCTTCGTTTTTATTTTTAATTCCTTGACCAAGCAGGATGACGTCGCCCCTCTCACCGCTTTGCGCGATCATTAGAAGCACTCCAGCGGACCGTTCCTCAATTTGAATTGAAAGTTAAAATTTTGTGAATAACTCCGATCACAAATCCTTTGACGCCACAAGATTTAGTATGCTACCTACCGTGCCGACACATTTAGGAGTGTTTAGTCGAAATTATGCGCTGTCCCAAATGCGGCAATCAGGACGATAAAGTCATCGATTCGCGGGCTTCCAAAGAAGGCTCCACTATTCGCCGACGCCGCGAATGTCTCAAGTGCGAAAACCGATTTACGACTTACGAAGAAATTGAGCACGAAGGTTTGGTGGTCGTTAAACGCGATGGTCGGCGTGAAGAATTTTCCAAAGAAAAACTTTTGTCGGGCGTCAAAAAAGCGTGTCAAAAGCGGCCGATCAGTCCGGATGTGATCGAGGAATTGGTTGAAAAAATTGTTACCGAAATCACCGCCAAATACGACCGTGAAGTTCCCGGAATGGCGGTGGGCGAACGTGTGATGGAAGGTTTGCGGGAATTGGACGAAGTCGCTTATGTCCGCTTCGCCAGCGTCTATCGTCGGTTTCAAGAAGCAACGGAATTTGTGCAAGCCGTAAAAAAACTGGAGGAAGAATCATGATCCAACTCAATCCCGATTATCTGATTTTCAAAACTGCCGCCGGCGAAAATATTCCCTGTTCGGCGGAGCTGGTCGCCATTGAACTGATGGGCGACGCCATCTCCTTGGTCGATCCAGAAATGATTCGCAACGCCTCCGCCGCCGTCCTGCATTATTTCAAAACTGAACTGGGACAGGATTCTGTTTCCGTCGGCGAATTTTCTCTCGCGCTCGAACGTGTCGTGCGTGGTTTTGGAGTGAAGATAAAATCCGATCCGGAAGTGAAAGATTCCGTGCGAGTGGCGGAATCCGATTTGCGTGAAGTGGCGGCTTCGGCTGGAAAAGGTTTTGAGCTTTCTTTCTTTCCCCATCTTCGCGACGAAATGCGACGCAAACTAGATGAGTCTCCACACGTCGTTCGCTTCAACGGGCTGCGCGGTTGCGTTAAACAAATCGTCGGCGCCCAACGTTGGAGCCAGCGCTGCCAGACATTGAACGATCAAATCGTGGACTATTTACGAACCTGTTTGACGACCGAAAGCAAAAAGGAAACCTGCGCGTTGGTAGTATTATAACTTGGAGCTTCGAATTTTTGGTCCATGACTTTGTTTGAAAAAATCATCGCGCGACAAATTCCGGCTGACATTGTTTATGAAGACGATTTGGTTTTGGCGTTGCGCGACATCAAACCCGGCGCGCCCGTCCACATTCTAGTCGTTCCCAAAAAACCGATCCCACGAATCGCTGAAGCGCAACCGGAAGATCACAAAGTTCTCGGACACATTCTTCTGAAAGCCGCCGAGATTGCGGAGAAAGCTGGCTTGAAAGAAAGCGGTTATCGTCTGGTCATCAATAACGGCCGCGATGCGGGTGAGTCGGTTCCGCATTTGCATTGTCACATCCTCGGCGGGCGATACCTGAGTTGGCCGCCCGGATAACCAGCAAAAAAGTGATACATAGTATACGCCAATTCGCCGGGATTAAGAAATTCATTCTGGCCATTCGCGGGAATCCGTAAATCTGTGTAAAGAAATCAACTGGAGCGATTTCAGAAATTCTGTAGTGGCCTCAATGGTTTGGCGCGGACGGATTGGGCGTCAGCGTCTTGAGTTCCGCGCTCTAAAACCTCGCGGAATTTTCCCGCCACCTTTCAGAACCGGCCACAGTTTTATTGAAACTGCTCTAAAACCGTCCTTCACTTTTCATCTTCCACAGCAACCACGTTATTTCTTCGAAGAATGCATTCTTGGTCGGATATGGAAATAAATTTTTATCTTGTTTCAGGAAATAGGCGCCGCGATTCAACATGGCTTGCGGCGCGAACGCCGTGAGGTCTTGCACGAGCAGCGCAAAATTTTCCGGCAAACTTTTCTTGCGCCGTTCGCCAAGATAATCGAAACGAAATTTCTCCGCGCTGACGCTGTAACGCAACACCGCGCCGCTCACGACAATTTCCAGGAGCAAATGGATGTTGCGCTCTTCGACACTTCGATATTCGGTCACAGGCGTTTGCCCACCGTAGCCGTCGCTGTCATCGACCCAGACCCTTTTCGCAACGCGATTGAAGTCCGTAATCTTAACGCAGCCCGCCGCGATCAACATTATATGCTGCCAGGGGAGAGCAAAATTGCGTCCCAACGGATCGTAAATCAAAAGCGCATCTGGCGGGCAATCCAGCCGTTGCACGAATTTTGTTTGCGGCAGCGCGGGCAAATCAGTTTGAGCAACGACATCGGTTTCGATTCCCTGGCCGAGCAATGACTGGGAAAAGGCGGTTGCCTGTTCCACCGAAATGTTTTTTACGAGAATTCCGTAAGCATCATTGGCAAACGTGTGCGCATCGACTCGTGTGAAACCTTTGACTGAAAGCAGCGCCTGTTCAATTTTTTCAACCGGCGGAATGTCCAGAGTTTTCTGCACGACAGCGAAGTTCATGCGATTCGTTTAACCGCGATTTGGGGCTTTTCAAAGTGCAAATCCAATCCGCGCGGGTTCCTTCCCATTTCTGATTTTTCTCTAGTCGTGATCTTTACAGAAAATACACATCCGCTTTTATCGGTTCAGAATGCTGTTAGTCGGCAGTTTATCTAAATTATCCCTCACTTGAAATGGCGGGTTTTAGTCGCGCCAGGAAGGACGTATGACAACCTTCAATTCATGATGCAGGCTCAGTCGTGGGGAATTCTCTTGCCCCGATTTTGTGGCGTGCTTTTTGCCCGCCCAGTGATTCTGCGTGTTTCTCCAGACAGTCTGGACAAATGCCGTGCGAGGCCGTGGCATGCAAACCTTGCTCCAGGAATTTTTCCAACGCCATCCACTCCCGCTTGCAATCGACGCGATGGCACCAGGCGCAGACGCGCATAAATTCTTCCAGGTGCTTAAGCCTGTCCAAAGTCCGGCGCGTCGATGAACCTACCAGCAGCCAGACTGTCAGGATGAGCAACATCTGGAGGACGGGACTTCTAAAATCGGCGACGCCAATGCGATCTTCCAAAATAAGCGACGGCAAACCGAGCAACGAGTTGAGCCAACATAAAGCGATGATCGCGAGAAAGCCGAAACTTTGATAAGAAAGCACTTTGGTTAAGCGTGACGTTTTTTTCATTGTAAAATAAAAGGTCGAATCGTTTCTGGAAATCAGGGGCTTTGGTTTGCTCCTTGAAAAATATCCTCTCTGTTTTTGCTGCAATAATTATGCCGGAGCGGTCAGTCGAGTGCGGCGCGCGAATTGCATTTCTGCTGTAGGTTAAATCGGTTTGCCGGTTTTGTTTTATCTGTGTTCGTTACAAAAAATTCTGTGCGATTTGCCGTGTTAATATTGCTGTTGCTCATTTTGCGTTCGCATGCCGAGCGCATCAATCAGGAGGGCCGCATCCTGGGGCCACTGACGGCGGTGACGAACTCCATTTTGTTTAATACGACGAACGCCGATGCGATTGTCTCAGCAATGCAAATCTGTCCAATCACGAGTGCATGGAATGAGGACATTTCGCGGCGACCGGTCCTGACAAATTCGGACGCGATGATTTCGCAAATCATTTCGAATTTGATCACCATCAATACGAACCGCCAGACGCTGCGCGCATTTTATGAAATGAATTATGTGCTGGTGCCGGAAAATCAGCCGACGATGCCGATCAATTTTTTCAATTATGCCGACGAGTCAGACCTCGACGGCGGGATTTTTCCGAAGGGGCTGTATCCAATTCCGACGAACCTGCCGATTGAAACGTGGCCGCACGAAACGGGCACGCAGACGTTGGCGCAATGGCAAACATCTGCCAACACCGGTGATCGTCACGCCATTATCGTGCAACCCGGCAACGGTTTGATTTGGGAGACGTGGTTGACGCGGCTCGTGGGGACAAATTGGCAGGCGAGCAACGGCGCGAAGTTCGATTTGAAAAGCAACGCTCTGCGTCCGGCGGGCTGGACTTCCGGCGACGCCGCGGGTTTGGCCATGTTTCCTGCGCTGCCCCGTTTTGATGAATGCGAACGCGGCATGGTGGAACACGCGTGCCGCATCGTCGTGAATAAATCGCGTTACAATAATTACATTTATCCCGCGACGCATTATGCCGCGCCGACAAATAACACGAGTATGAATTTGCCATCGATGGGCCAGCGGGTGCGATTGAAGTCGAGTTATGTCATCACGAATTCGTGGACGAAACAGGAAAAAGCGGTGTTGCTCGCGCT
>JBDSLX010000033.1:0-6566 GCA_039916145.1 Verrucomicrobiota bacterium
TTGCTGGAATGGGTCACGGCAGAAGAAGCTCAACAAAACAAAAACCGCGAAACTGTTGAAGCAGTCTCGCGGCGTAAGACCCGATCAAGGAAGCCATCACAAAATGAAAATCCAAAATCGAATCCGCGCAAAAAGTAGCGCGTCCAAAGTCGCCACACAAACAAAAACGCCCGCTGGAAAAACGTCCAGCGGGGATCGTGTCCCCGTCGAAGTGGAACTGCCCAAAGCGTTGAGAGACGCGCTGGAGCGTGAAAGGAAACGGAGCGGCCTGTCCCGCGACGAAATATTCGAGCGCGCCGTTCGCAAGGAACTTGCAACGGCTCAGGTGCGATACATAAAAGTATTGTTTCCTGAACCTGTTGTGGCCGCGCTGAATTTGGTTACGGGAAACAACCCCGCCAAGCGGGCGGAATTCATTCACCAGGCCATTCGGGAAAGACTGCAACGCATCGGGAAAGGCGGTGCGCGATGAAAATCAAACCTGTTCAAGTGCGCGAGGTTGTGAGTTCGTCTCAAGATAGCGGCAAAATTAATTCTGGCGATTTGTCCTGGCTCGATCCTGAATTATTTTCCGAAGTCAAAGGCTACTCGGTATTTCAATTGGAAGAATTGGCGATCAAGCTTGAATATTGGCAAAAGCAACTTCGCCTTGCGGCTGAACAAATGCGGCGCGAGCCATTGGCGAACAACTAGGAATTCACTGATCCAGTTAATTGAAAAGGGCAGGGGAGCGACTCACGCCAGCGGAGAAATCCCGCTGGCTTTTTTTATCGTTTGCCGTCAAAAAGTTTCTTGACGCTTTGAGATAAGGTCCTTCACACTGCGCTTGCTTCTGACTGCTCATTGGAAGCTGAAAGAATTACGAGCAACGACAGATAAACAAATCAGACAGTAATATTATGAAGCTACGTTTCGCAGTAGATCAGGCCGCCTGTTTCCGCAAAGGGATTGATTGTCCAAAATCAATCGTAACCATCGAAGTTGACCCAAAAAACATTTCCGAACAGCAGCGCAATTTAATTGCGGACAGACTTGTCGGAATCGACGTGGCTCAACTTTGGAACGACGGTAATGGAACTGTAAAAGTGTATCGCGACCAAAAGCCTGTTCACATTGTTACCGAGTCTCCCGATTACGAAGGGTTGATTGCTGCAATTATGTTCAACGAGAAAGAAGTCAGTGATCGCAAAGGCCGTCACTGGGGCGTTGCGCTAGCAATAGCCGAGGCCGGAGTGGACACTGTTTCAATGGTGGAAAAAACACAAAACTAAATAATTCAAGTTTCTATCACAAAGCCAGCGGCAAAATCCGCTGGCTTTTTTTTGGCTTGAGCAATGCCGTTGCACATAACTTGCAACGGTGTTTCACGGCCAGATGAATCGAGCTGGAATTTCACTTTAAACGAGTCGTGCTCTATTCTATATGCGCCATAACCGCTATTGGCACAGATTCAGAGACTTACCGTGTTGCACCGGGCACCCCTAATTCATTAACCCATAAAAATTCGCGAAGTGCATGTCCAACGCTGCGAACCCCTGATTCTATTGGCTTTTGTGGCAGATTAGAAACTGCGAAGGATTATCGTCGGTTTTCTGGATCGCGAATAATTATCCCTAGATTTTCCGTCCGAATTTAAACGTAAGTGCTTGGAAAGACGCATCTATCCGACTAAATCCGCTTAAATCACGTATTGCGAAGACTTGTGGGTAAAGACTCAAAATTGTGAAATACGACGGGAAAACAAAGCAGCAGTTAAACATAACAAACATTGTGCGAACACGAACGCTTTTCCCTAAAGTTAGCGGTGTCCCCAGCCAAACCGGCTTTCGCCGTGATTTGCGATTGGCCAATACACAAAGAAAGATTTGCCAATAACATTTTCTCGCGAGAAATCTCCCCAGCCACGAGAGTCAAAACTGTTGAGCGTGTTATCGCCCATTACCATGTAATGATTGCGTGGAATTTCATAAACCGTCGTTTCATTTGGAAAATACGGTGCCAGGCCGGAATGCCGGACCTTTTGCGCAACGGTTTCGTTGACGTGGCCGAAATAGTGGTTTTTGCTGGGTATCGGATCGAAGGTGTAAACGTTTTCAAAGTGTGGCGTTGCAGCATCAAGCCGAACGTCGTTGATCCGTAAATGTTGGTCGTCGCCAAGACTGACTTTCTCACCCCCGAGCGCTACCAATCGCTTAATGTAAAATTGATCCTGATTTAGCCCCTGAATTCCACGGGTCTTAAACACAATAATTTCCCCCCGGTCTGGCGCACGAAAATTATACGTAACACGATCCACAAATAAATGGTCACCCGCAATTTCCTTTATTTTAAGAATATAATCGCCTTTTTTGAAAATTCGTCCAGGAATCAACCCGGCGAGACTTTGATATTTGAGTTGCTGGTTCGGATCTTCGTCTGGCGTGAACCAGACCGGATGGGCTGTTAATTGATCACGTCCGTTATATTTAACCCAAACAGTTTGCTTATTGATAAATCGAAGAAAATGTTCCGGCGGATCTACTCTTATCAACTCGCCGTCGTCCTCAGCGGTGAGGAAATGATAAGACGTGCCTCGAATACAAGTATCCCAAATTCTGCCGAAGCGATTTGGGAGATTCTCTACAGGCTCGTACTCAACTCCGTACAAAGTTGGCTGCATCGATCCGGTTGGGATTTTGAATGGCTGAAGAAAAAAAGTCCGAATTGCCATCGCCACGGCAATTGCCACGAGAAAAACTTCCACGTTTTCACGCCATTCGGAATGTGGAAATGGTTTCAGCCATTTGTTAGCGGCGGCCTCCAGTTCGTCGATTCGTTTACGCAACGTTTCATTGTCGCTGTGGTCATCAATGGCCTTTTGCGTTTCGCGTTGCGCGGTATCCAAAGCTGCGGTGGCTTGCGGCGAAAGCAAATCGCGTTGCGCATTCAAAAGTTTATGGACGTGATTGCACATTTCTGTCGCTTCACGAACCGTGCCCGATAAAAACCAGCGCAATTTCATAATTAGGCTTTTAGAACTTCGATAAACGCTTCCTGCGGAATATTGACTGAGCCAAATGCTTTCATCCGCTTCTTTCCTTCTTTTTGTTTTTCCAAAAGTTTTCGTTTGCGTGAAATATCGCCGCCGTAACATTTCGCCGTCACATCTTTGCGCATGGCGCTCACCGACTCGGACGCGATAATTTTTCCGCCGATCGCTGCTTGTATCTTCACCTGATATTGCTGCTTGGGAATCACTTCTTTGAGCTTCGCCGCCAACGCGCGTCCCCTGCCCTCTGCTTTATCTTTATGCACGATGCACGAAAAAGCGTCCACAGATTCGGAGTTCACGAGCATGTCAAGTTTCACCATTGCAGATTCCCGATAGTCAGCATGCTCATAATCCATCGAACCAAAACCGCGCGTGATGCTTTTAATGCGGTCGTGGAAATCGATTAAGATTTCGTTCAACGGCAATAAGCTTGTGAGCATGACGCGGCGTGTGTCCAACGTCTCAGTGTGATCGACCATTCCACGCTTTTCCGAGATCAATGCCATCATGTCGCCGATGTATTCGTTTGGACAAATCACGAATGCTTGCACCATCGGCTCTTCAATTTTCGCGATGTAATTCGCTTCCGGTAAATACGCAGGATTATCAATTTCCTTTGACGTCCCATCGGTCAACGTCACGCGATACACGACACTCGGATACGTCGCGATGATGTCCATGTTGTATTCGCGGCGCAAACGCTCCTGCACAATTTCCAAATGCAACAGGCCGAGAAAACCGCAGCGAAAACCAAACCCCAGCGCAACCGAACTTTCGCTCTGGAAAACAAACGCAGAATCGTTCAATTGTAATTTTCCAAGATTCGCTTTGAGGTGTTCGTAGTCTGCCGTGTTGATCGGATAAATTCCGCTGAACACCATCGGATGAATTTCTTTGAAGCCAGGCAGCACCGGCGATGGATTTCGCATTTCCGTAATCGTGTCGCCCATTTTCACTTCCTTTGGGCTTTTGATATTCGCTGTGAAATAACCCGTCTCGCCGACTTCCAATTTCTCGCGGACGTAAGGTTTCGGATTGAAACTGCCCACTTCTTTTACTTCGACCGATTTTCCTGAGTGCAAAAGTTTCACCTGCATTCCCGCCTTCAATTCTCCATTGAAAACGCGGACATGCGTCACGACTCCTTTGTAAGTATCAAAATAAGAATCAAATCCCAGTGCTTGCAACGAAGCTTCCCCCGTTGGCTTCGGTGCAGGAATTCGCTCCACAATTGCTTCCAAAATATCTTCGATGCCGATGCCTTCTTTGGCGCTGGCTAAAATCGCCGTGTCAGCGGGAATCGCCAAAATATCTTCAAGCTGCATTTTCGCCAACGCGACGTCCGCATGAGGCAAATCAATTTTGTTAATCACCGGAATGATCGTGAGATTTTGTTTCATCGCGAGATGAACGTTGGCCACGGTTTGCGCCTCCACACCTTGCGCCGCGTCAACGATGAGCAACGCCCCTTCGCACGCGCTCAAACTTCGCGAAACCTCATATGAAAAATCAACGTGTCCCGGCGTGTCGATCAAGTTGAGTTCGTAAATTTCTCCGTTCTTCGCCTTGTAAAGCATCGTGACCGGATGCGCTTTGATCGTGATGCCACGCTCGCGCTCCAAATCCATTGAGTCGAGCAATTGCTCTTCCATGTCGCGCGTGGCGATGGTTCCAGTCGAATGCAAAAGCCGATCTGAAAGTGTGGTCTTCCCGTGATCGATGTGGGCAATGATGCTAAAATTTCTTATGTGCGCTGAGTCCATGTCCTAAAAATTATCTTCTTCAATCCTACTCGTTTTCCGCGTGAGTCGAGTAAAGCGTAGGAAGATAGCGATGAACGCCGCTATTAAAAGTGGAATCTTCGATCCCCCTCCCGCTCACAAAAAATTCCTGTAAAACTTTTCGTATTCCTTGGTCGTGCGCTCCCATGAAAAATCCTTTTGCATCGCGTTGCGAATGTAATGCGTCAGCACAGGTTTGTTTTCGTAAAGCACCAATGCCTTGCGGATGCTTTTCGACAGGGCGCGAACCGAGATTTCTTGAAATTTAATTCCATTAGCGCGTTCAGCATTGTCGGAAATATCCGTAACCGAATCATCCAAACCGCCGGTTCTTCGGACAATCGGGATCGTTCCGTAATGCAAACTATACATCTGGTTCAATCCGCACGGTTCAAATTTCGACGGCATCAGGAAAAAATCACACGCCGCTTCGATGCGATGAGAAAGCCCTTGGTCGAAACCAATTTTCACGGCGACTTTCGTTGGATAGCGAGCGGCTAATTTGCGAAAACCCTTTTCGAAATCCCCCGAACCGCTGCCCAACAAAACGAACTGCATTTCTGCCGACAACATTTCTTCGAGCGCGCCAAGTTCGATGTCCATTCCCTTTTGGTCCGCGAGACGCGAAACCGTTCCAAACAGCGGCACCTTTGCGTTGACCGGCAAACCCATTTCCTTTTGCAGTTCCAGTTTGTTCGCCTGTTTGCCACTGAGATCGGCGATTGAATAGGAATGTTTTAGATACGGATTCCCTTCCGTTTTCCATTCGTCGTAATCGACGCCATTTAGAATTCCCGCAAGCGAATCCTGTCGCCGCCGCAAAACTCCATCGAGCGCGCAGCCGAATAATTCTGTCGTGATTTCGCGGGCATAACGCGGGCTGACCGTTGTGAGCATGTCGGAAAAACAGATTCCCGTTTTCAAACAACTCATGTAGTCGAAAAACTCCACACCCTCAGGATGTAAATAGCTCGCGGGCAAATTCGTGGCCGCGAATTGTGATTTCGGGAAAACACCTTGGTAAGCGAGATTGTGAATCGTCAGGCAAGTGCGCGGCGCGTCACTCCAGCCATCGTGTAACCGTTGGTGTAAAATCAAGAGAGGAACCAGCCCGGTTTGCCAATCGTGGCCGTGAACGAGTTCCGGTTTCCACGGAAGATAACGCGCGAGATTGGCAACGCACTTTGAAAAGAAAATAAAGCGTTCGGCGTTGTCGGGATAACTAATTCCCTTTTCCTCATATAAATTGGCGCGCTGATAAAAGCCAGGTTGATCAATGAAATAAAACATCAGCCGCTCTTCAAATTCACCCGACCAGACTGTGGCTTGAACAAAATCGTTTCCGAGCGGGAGATTAAAATCCCAGTCGAATGGTTTGATTTCTGGAAACCGTTCGCGAATACCGCGATAGAGCGGAGTGACGACGCCGACCTGATGGCCAGCGCGCGCTAGAAATTTCGCCAGCGCGCCAACCATGTCGGCCAACCCGCCGGATTTCGAATAAGGATGAACCTCGCTGCTCGCCAGCAGAATTTTCATGCAATAACCTCGTAGGAGCCGAGGTGACGAGGCTCTAATTTCATTTTCCATTGAGAAAATTTGAGCTTGTTAGCGTACGGAACGCTTAAGTTCAGAATCAAGATCTGCGCGATAGCGTCTTGGACTGCACTGGCGCACTCCAAGACGCTCCGCGTAAAATTCAGGTTCAGGATCACAGTGTGCAATTGCAAATTGTGGCGTTCTCCTCATACCGG
>JBDSLX010000034.1:0-4958 GCA_039916145.1 Verrucomicrobiota bacterium
CACCGATCGCTACAAAGACAGCGCGCGCGACATCGCCGAACAATTGCTCAAGGGCATGACCAACGAGATGAGCAAACTCGCCAGGAAATATCCGGCGCTGCCGGAATTGCCGCGCGAATTTTACGGCACATACGAGCCGGTTTTCGATTTCGATTTCTTGAAAGAGATGAAAGCCAAGCGCGCCTATTCCTATCACGGCCTGTTCACGCACAACGAAACCTTTTGGAAATTCGAGACGGCCACCAATCCGGTTCCGCAATTGCAGCAGATCATCGAACAACTCAAAGCCGCCAAGTGGCTCGTCGAGACTTCAAGCCTGACGAATACCTTTGATTATTATCTCCGGTTGCATCGAGGCGACGCTGGATTGGAAATTTTCCGTCCCGAACGCGAGCGGATGGACCTCGCCAGTTTGGAAAAGAAAGAAAACACCCTCGACTTCATCGTCCATTATGAAAGACCGTTTTCAGACGCCGAACGCGAAGCGGCGTTGGAAAAACTTTTCGCGGCGAACGCTCCGCTGGAAACTTTGCTGCCGTTCCAGAATTCTTTTTTCCCGAAACAACGCGACCGTTACTACGCGCTGTTGGAAAAAACTCCCGCCACTTCGCCGCGCAGCTATCTCTTGCTCGCGGAACATTATCAGCAACGCCACGACACCAACGCCGCGTTGAAAATGTTGCTCCGCGCCAAAGCATTGCGCGCCTCGCTCGATTCCTCCGACCTCGATTCGCAGATTGATACGCTGGCGAAAAAGATTTCGCCTAAAGAAAAATTGAAACTGGAAGTCACGCCGGAGCTGTATCGCGAGTTCGGTTTTCTGGAAATCACCAACGCGCCGCAAACTTTTGAAATGGAACGCGCGTTCGGTCAACCGGTGTTGCTGTTCCTCAACGGCAAGCGTGGCCTGGAAACATTTTGCCTGACGATCAGCCCGCCGCGAAAAGGAATCTATCCGTGGTGCATGATTGAAACGCAGGGATACGGACGTTCCTCAATGCAGAGCGAATTTACGTTGCCCGCAAAAAAGGATTGGCAACAGTCCTTCAGCTTCAACGACCAAACGCTCATCTTCACGGCCACACTGTTGCCGGATGGAAAGCGCTTCAAATACCGCATCGAAACAAAGTGAGATGAACGTCAGCGAGAACAGCGAAGCAGTGCGCTGACTCACGCGATTGCGGCAAAAGCGAGTTGATCTAAAGGCAGAATTTCCACGTTTCCACTCAACTCGACCTCAATCGAGGTGCCTTTGAAATTTGGATACAAAGCGGCGAGACGCGGGATAGCTTTGGTCGCCAAATTGAAATATTCGGAATCAACTTCCAAACCGATTGAATTATATCCCACGGCTTCCGCTGCTGCGATGGTAGATCCGCCGCCGAGAAAAGGATCGAAGAGTGTTCCTTCCCCGAGAGGCAGCAGGGCGCGAACAATGATTCGCATAAAATGTTGGGGCTTGAGGCATGGATGATCTGCAATGGTTTCTTCACGTTTAGGCGTGCGACCGCTCGGAATGGCGTCGGGCAGCGGCTTGTCTATAGATATTCTGCGCAAACCACCGGTCTTCCACTTCCTTAAATTCTCCGCGACCGTTCCTTCAATTGGTTTTCGGAACAACATCCACGGTTCGCAAGCCCCTTTGGGACTTACGCAGACTTCGGGAAATTCGCTTTCCGCATTTTTCGGACGGTCGCCGCCGCGAAAACCAAAATAAAGCCGCATGATTGCCGGACGCACTTCAAAACCAGCGTCCGCCATCGCGGCCTGAACGTGATATTGCATGATCGGATGTCCCGCGACGCAGACATGCGCGCCAGGAACCATTGCCGGCATCAGCAATTTTCCCCAATCGCAAAAATATTTCCGAAGATTCTGTTTTTGTTCTTCTGTTAAAATAGTGAAACGAGGAAGCGGGTCGCGCTGGCTGCCTCCAATTTTGGGAGCGATGCGCCAAACGCCGCCTTTTCCGGACCGCATTTTGCCGATTTCTTTTTCCGAAAACTCAATGATTCCGTAAGGCGGGTCGGTGCAGACCGCGTGCAAGGATTGCGGCGGGCAACTCCTAAGCCACTCGAAACAATTGCTTTGTTCGATGCGATACATTCTTCAAAAGCATTTTCAACTATAGGCGAAAGACAGGCAAGCAGAATGTTGGTATCAACTAAAGTCGAAATGGAATCTAAAGTCGTTCTTGGCCGGTTTATCCGCAAATTGCGTGAACAAAAGAGTCTAACCCAAGAGCAACTCGCTCGAAAGACGGGCATTACTTATCAGTACCTTTCCGGTTTAGAAAACGGTCGGGAAAATTTCTCCGTGGATATTCTTGAGTCGCTGGGAAAAGCGCTCGATTGCCCTGTTCCACAGCTTGTTTCGGGAGCCTTTGCCGAAGAAACCACCGCGCCGATTCCAACTGCAAAAAAAGATTTATTTCGACGCCAAGCGCCGTTGCCTCCCGGTTTAAAGCTTTCGCAGATCGAAGATGCCATGAATACGTCGCAACGAATTATCGGCGTCATCAGCAGCAACTTAATGTCAAACGGAGCCAAGCCACTTTACGATTATATTCAAGGCAATAATTTTAGCGGATTGGTTTCCAATATTCTTTGCGACGCGATTCACGAGCATTCGCCCTACAAACATAATTCGCATCAAGCGTATCCCGATTTGATCAATCCAAACGCGAAGCAAGGCGGAAAACCAGTTGGCTTGGAAATAAAATCAACGATTCAAGTTGGCAAAGGCGGCGAAAGCCACAATGGACATTCTGGCTGGCACCTGATTGCTTGCTATCGAATTGACCGGGCGACGTGCCACATCAAATTTGTCCATATTATGTGCGCGGTGCTGAACAGTCATACTCACAGTCAGCCAGATTGGAAATATGTGGGCAGCAAAGTAAACGCGACTACCGGAAGTCGTCGCACAGAAACCTACAATACGAATCTGGTTGGCCGCACCAAACTTCGCGACGGCTCCGTTTATCTTGATCCCGAATTTGTGAATTTTAAACGGTGGCGAACACAACGCATTGGTGAAAAACCGTTTTATGCCCTCGCATGAGGGTAAAGAGAATTGCTCGTGGTGCTCTTGCATTTGAGCCAATGAAGAATTCGGAAAGGAAAATTTATTAACGACAATACCCGCCACGAAATCCGCTGCTGCTAAAACCGAATCCGCTGTGATGTCCTCCGAACCCAACTGAAAAAGAGACGTTCGGATAATAATTGCCGTAGCTTCGATAGCCATAACTTGGAGAGCAACCGTACGAGCTGTATCCATAACTCGGATAACCGCCGTATCCGTAACGCGGATAAATTCCGTAATCCACCAATCGCGGCGACGAATCGCGCATGACAATCAGCGGAGCAGGGGCAGGTTGGACATACGTGACGGGCGGCGGCGCATAATAAGTTTGCTGGTATTGCGGCGCGGCGACCACTGGCGCGGAACGACTCGCTTGCGCCGGAGCCACAGTTTGTTGTGGTGCGGGTTGTTGTGCGACAGCGGTGTCACGCGATTTCTTTTCCTGCGCGAGCATTGTCGAGATAACGCGGTCGGAAACGCCTGCATCGCGCAGGTAAATAATTTCTGACGCGCCCAAATCCCCATAGCCCTGACCGGATTTCTGGACGTAAGCGAGAATGATCTCTTCACCGACGGTCGCTTGCGCCAGTTTCAAAACGTTCGCCGCGCCATACGATAACGTCGGGGCCGTTTGGCGGCTGGTCGTGACAGTGGTGGAAACGGAAGAAGTTTCTGCGACGACGGGCATCGCGGACAACGCCAGCGTTACAAGGCAGACAATTGCCATGAATATTTTGGGAAAAATTGGTGTTTTCATATCGTTACTGCTCCTGAATCTATTTTGCGCCAACGGACAAAAATTTCAAGCCAACAATCATTGGAAGTGGCAAAATGATTTTAATTCATTCGCGTAAAATATTTTTGGGATGATGCCTTTGACAAACAATCCTGAAAAACTTACTGAAAAATTCACCGTGGCACCTTGAAAATGCGGAGCGCGGGTCTGTGACCCGCAGCAACTTCGCTTGATCGAGATTTTGTAGTGGTACAGTTTGAACTCGCTTCGAGTTTGGAGTTCCGCGTTTACGCGGCTTCGGACCGCCTAAAGGCGGAACTCCAAACCAAACTGTACCACTACCCGAGATTTGGGATAAGCGTAACAGTTCTGGCTATGGGAACTTGCTGCGGGTCACAGCCCCGCGCTCCC
Organism: Verrucomicrobiota bacterium; assembly: GCA_039916145.1. Lineage (GTDB taxonomy): Bacteria > Verrucomicrobiota > Verrucomicrobiia > Limisphaerales > CANJXF01 > CANJXF01. The sequence continues at coordinate 4,235 of JBDSLX010000034.1, forward strand.
TGTTTGTCAAAGGCATAATCCCGAATATTTTGCGATTGTTCTGGAAATTTAAACAGGGCGGCGCAGCAATGCCGCTCTACCTTTGTTTTCCGGGAACCCACTCGGAATTGTCGAGCAGTTCGATACCGGGATTCTTGAATTGGATGCGGCGAGCTTTGTAGAGCGCGCCGAGGGCTTGCTTGAACGTGCCTTTGCTCACGCCAAAAGTTTTGCGGATTGCTTCGGGAGAACTTGCGTCGTCGAAATCCAGTTTGCCGCCATTCCGTTCGAGTGCTTGCACGATGAGCACTTGCAATGGCAGAACGCGTTTGTAGCCGGTGGCATCGAGGCGCAGGTCGATTTTCCCATTCGGTTTTACGGCGCGCACAAAACCTTTCACGCGCTGGCCGACTTCGAGCGGCGCACTGAGGTTGTCGCGATAGAGCAGGCCGCGATGCGCATTTTCGACAATGGCGTTGTAACCGAGGGGCGTCGCACTGGTGACGAGAAGATTCACGGGCTGGCCTTCGCGATATGCAGGCGTGTCTTGGCCGAGATGGCGCGCAAGTCGTGTGCTGGCGACAACGCGTTTCGTGACCGGATCAAGATAAACGGCGACGATGACTTTTTGGCGAAGGCGAACGGGATTGTCCTGTTCGCGAAACGGGAGGAGCAAATCTTTTTCGAGTCCCCAATCGAGAAACGCGCCGACGCGCGGATTGATGCTGACGACTTCCAGATACGC